>NZ_JBIISY010000319.1:0-5690 GCF_044340795.1 Tardiphaga sp. | reverse complement strand
GCCCTCTGTCATTTTGGGTCGCATCATTTCAAATGATGTCGTTTCTGGTTGCGCCATCTTGTGCAGCATCTAAGACTGCTGGCCGACCGTTCGCGGAAACCTTTGTGGAACTCGCGCGTCGTAATCTGCCTGACCGGATCGCCCTCGTCAGCGCCGTGGTGTGAGCAATTCAGTGGACGTTCCAAAGAAGCACAAGCTTGCAGCGCTGCATCCGAACGAGATCGAGCGGCTGAAGGCCCTGCGTTCCTACGGCATTCTCGATACCGCGACAGAGCCGTCATTCGACGACATCACCAAGATCGCCAGCTATGTCTGCCAGACGCCGATCTCGATCATCAGCCTGGTCGATGATGGGCGGCAATGGTTCAAATCGGAGATCGGCCTCGGTGTGCGCGAGACGCCCATGGAGCAGTCGATCTGCGCCCACGCCATCCTCGAACATAATTTTCTCGAAGTGGAAGACGTCACCAAGGATCCGCGCTTCCTCGCCAATCCGCTGGTGACCGGTGAGCCGCATGTGCGCTTCTATGCCGGCGCCTTGCTGCGCACGCCGGATGGCTTGCCGCTCGGCACCGTTTGCGTGCTCGACGACAAGCCGCGCGTGCTTACGCCGGAGCAGCGCGAAGTGCTCGCTGCCCTCGCCCGCCAGGTCATGGCGCAGATGGAGTTTCGCCGCGCGCTGGTGCTCGCCGATCGTCTTCAGCGCAATATCAGCCGCCTGATGGCGGTGGCCGGGCACGATCTCAAACAGCCGCTGCAGGTGATGGTGATGGCCATCGATCGCATTCGCGGCAAGCTGACCGATGAGAAGGACCGCGAGCGCCTCGGCTATGCCGTCGATGCCGGCATGCGCATGGCCGAAGAACTCGACCGTCTGGCCGAGACGTCCGTGCTCGGCGCCGGGCTGGGCGCGCCAATCCTGCACGCCTTTCCGCTGCAGGACGTGTTCGACTCCATCCTCGCCAACTGGCGCCTGCATGCGGAAGCCAAGGGGCTCGACCTTGTCGTGCTGCCGAGCAAGGCGAATGTCGTCAGCGATCCCGGCATGCTGCGCGCGATCCTCGGCAACCTGGTCGGCAATGCGATCAAGTACACCGATCGCGGCCGCGTCTTGGTTGGCGCCCGCAAGCGCGACAATGCCGTGAGCATCGAAGTGCTGGATACCGGCTCGGGCATTCCGAGCGAACAGCTGTCATCGATCTTCGAGGCATTCCACCAGATCAATCCAGCCAGTGAAGGCCTCGGTCTCGGCCTCTCCATCGTGCGCCGCACGGCCGAGGCGCTGGGCCATGACATCGCACTGAAATCGGATCTGACGCGGGGCTCGCATTTCACCGTGAAGGTGCCGCTGGCGGCGAGCACCTAGCCTTTCGTCGCCAGTGCCACGCCGGCCAGCGTGAAGCTCAGTGCGGCGACCTGCACGATGCCGAGAGGCTCATGCAGCATGACGGCCGCGCCGACGACGCCGATCACCGGCACCGCCATGGTGCCGATGGCAGCCACCGAGGCCGGCAGCAGCGTCAGCGCCGCGAACCAGCAGACATAGGCCAGGCAGAAGCCGATCAGCCCGACATAGGCGAACGTGCCCCAGCCGACGTAAGTGAGCGCCTGTACATGCGCGGTCTCGAAAACGAGGCCAATCAGCAGCACCGGCAGACTGCCGACCACGATCTGCCAGCCAGCCGATGCCAGCAGCGTCATGCGCAGCGGATACTTCTTCCCGAGCACCGTGCCGCCGGCAAAGCCGATGGCGCCGGTGACGGCCATCACCAGACCCAGCAGCTTCTGCGGCGTGACATGGACGCCATCGCCGAGCATCAGCGCAGCGATGCCGGAAAACGCCATCAGCATCGCGATGATGCGGCGGAGCGACAGCGTCTCGCCGAGGATCCGCCAGGCCAGCACCGCGGCCCAGATCGGCATCGTATAAGCGATGACGGCAGCCTCGCCCGCCGGCAGCCACAGCAGCGCGAGGCTCATCAGCGCCATCCAGCCGAATACGTTGAGCATGGACAGCCCGATGAGGCGCCCCCACTGCCCCTCCGGCACGCGCAGGCTCTCGCCGCGTACCAGAGCGAGCCCCAGCAGCACGACGCCACCGATCACGCCAGCACCACCGCGGCCGGTCAGCGGTGGCCATTCGGTGAGCAGGAGTTTGGTCATGGGCCAGTTGAAGCCCCAGCCGATCGAGGTGACGACGAGAAACAGCAGGCCAAGCGACGCGATTCGCGGGCGCGAATCTGTGGAGGTGGGAACGGTCATGAAATAGGCATTTCCGGCAGGGGATTCGGGGTCAGCATGCGCGCATTTGCATGTTCCGACCACCGCCAGTCGTGGGAACCGCCCATCCCATGGCCGCACGCCTCCACGTCATCGCAATGCAATGCCGAAATGCAACACTTCGCCTGCCTGTGAACAGCGGGCATGGCGCGGTTTGCGGACACATTGCAAAAAATTTTCGGCTTGGGATTCCGTGAGGACTCACCGATAGTTGGCACCGATCAGGGCGTGGCTGAGCCCCCTGGTTATCCACCCTTTCCACCATATTTAGTATTTGATTCAGGAACCGTCACTAATCCTTGACGTGAGAGATCGGTTTGGCCTAATTTTCGGATTGTCCGGTGCGAGCAGTTCTTCGTCCCCGCCGGGCGCTCCCAAACGGGTCCTGACCGGTCACTTCGTCCCTCCAAGGAGGTTACGGGGATCGGGGATCTGCGCCCTGACAACCAGAGCTTCGGAGCAGCAAAAAGGGGTCGGCAAACCGGCTCGAACGACGCGTTGAGGCGTTAGGATCAGGCGAACTTCGTCGGATCCGGGATGCATGACCCCGGCAGTTCCGGGCGGCCGCAAATGGCCCCGCCATGCTCCAGAACAGAGATAAAAGGACCGGTTTCACCGGCACATCTTGCGGCGAACTTGGGGCGGCCTTGCGGCAGTCTTGAGACCGCTCACAGAAATCACCGACCCACCAGATGTGGTGTCGGCCATTAGACGGGGCACGACGACGATGCAGATCACACGCCGCTACACCACCGAAGGACAGTCGCCCTATGCCGGGATCGACTTCCGCCTCACCACCTCCGAGATCCGCAACCCGGATGGCTCGGTCGTGTTCAAGGCCGACGGTGTCGAAGTCCCCGAGTCGTGGTCGCAGGTCGCGTCCGACGTCCTCGCCCAGAAGTATTTCCGCAAGGCCGGCGTTGCTGCGCGCCTGAAGAAGGTCGAGGAAGAAACCGTGCCGTCGTGGCTGTGGCGCTCGGTGCCCGACCAGGATGCCCTCAACGCCCTGCCCGAGAATGAGCGCTTCATCGGCGAACTCTCGGCCAAGCAGGTGTTCGATCGCCTCGCCGGCTGCTGGACCTATTGGGGCTGGAAGGGCGGCTACTTCACGTCCGAAGCCGACGCCCACGCCTTCCATGACGAGCTGCGCTACATGCTCGCCAAGCAGATGGTCGCGCCGAATTCGCCGCAGTGGTTCAACACCGGCCTGCACTGGGCCTATGGCGTCGATGGTCCCGGCCAGGGCCACTATTACGTCGACTGGAAGACCGGCAAGCTCACCAAGTCGAAGTCTTCCTACGAGCATCCGCAGCCGCATGCCTGCTTCATCCAGGGCGTCGAGGACGACCTGGTCAATGAGGGCGGCATCATGGACCTGTGGGTGCGTGAAGCCCGCCTGTTCAAATACGGCTCGGGCACCGGTTCGAACTTCTCGCGTCTCCGTGGCGAAGGTGAAAAGCTCTCGGGTGGCGGACGCTCGTCCGGCCTGATGTCGTTCCTCAAGATCGGCGATCGTGCCGCTGGCGCCATCAAGTCGGGCGGCACCACGCGCCGCGCGGCCAAGATGGTCGTGGTCGATGCCGACCATCCGGATATCGAGACCTATATCGACTGGAAGGTGAAGGAAGAGCAGAAGGTCGCTGCCCTCGTCACCGGCTCGAAGATGAACCAGAAGCATCTCAAGGCCATCATGAAGGCCTGCGTGAATTGCGAAGGTTCGGGCGACGACTGCTTCGATCCCGAGAAGAACCCGGCGCTGCGCCGCGAGATCAAGCTCGCGCGCCGCTCGCTGGTCTCGGACAACATGATCAAGCGCGTGATCCAGTTCGCCAAGCAGGGCTACAAGGACATCCAGTTCGACATCTACGACACCGACTGGGATAGCGAAGCCTATCTCACGGTGGCCGGCCAGAACTCCAACAACTCGGTCTCGCTGAAGGACGATTTCCTCCGCGCGGTGGAAGCCGACGCGAACTGGGATCTCATCGGCCGCACCAATGGCAAGGTCGTGAAGTCCATCAAGGCCCGCGACCTCTGGGAAAAGATCGGCCACGCCGCCTGGGCCTCGGCCGATCCCGGCCTGCACTTCAACACCACCATGAACGACTGGCACACCTGCAAGTCGTCGGGCGATATCCGCGCGTCCAATCCGTGCTCGGAATACATGTTCCTGGACGACACGGCGTGCAACCTCGCCTCGGCCAACCTGCTGACCTTCTACGATGTCGCCTCCAAGCGTTTCGACATCGAAGCCTATGAGCATCTGTGCCGCCTCTGGACGATCGTGCTCGAAGTCTCGGTCATGATGGCCCAGTTCCCGTCGAAGCCGATCGCGGAGCTGTCCTACGAATTCCGCACGCTTGGTCTGGGCTACGCAAACATCGGCGGCCTGCTGATGACCATGGGCCTGCCCTATGACTCGAAGGAAGGCCGCGCGCTGTGCGGCGCCCTCACCGCGGTCATGACCGGCGTGGCTTACGCGACCTCGGCCGAAATGGCCGGCGAGCTCGGCCCGTTCCCGGGCTACAAGAAGAACGCCGCGCATATGCTGCGCGTCATCCGCAACCATCGCCGCGCCGCCCATGGCGACACCCATGGCTATGAGAAGCTCGCCGTCGATCCGGTGGCGCTCGACCACGCCTCCTGCCCGCAGGCTGACATCGTCACCCGCGCCAAGCTGGCCTGGGACCGCGCCCTCGAACTCGGCGAAACCCATGGCTATCGCAACGCCCAGACCACCGTCGTGGCGCCGACCGGCACCATCGGCCTGGTCATGGATTGCGACACCACCGGCATCGAGCCTGATTTCGCGCTGGTGAAGTTCAAGAAGCTCGCCGGCGGCGGCTACTGGAAGATCATCAACCGCGCCGTCCCGGCCGCGCTGCGCGTGCTCGGCTATCGCGAGAGCGAGATCGCCGAGATCGAGGCCTATGCCGTCGGTCACGGTTCGCTGTCCAACGCGCCGGGCATCAATGCCTCGACCCTGAAGGCCAAGGGCTTCACCGACGAAGCGCTCGCCAAGGTCGAGAAGGCCCTGCCGACCGCCTTCGACATCAAGTTCGCCTTCAACAAGTGGACCTTTGGTGAGGACTTCCTCCGCGACACGCTGAAGATCGAGGCGGAAGCCATCGCGGCTCCGGGTTTTGACCTGCTCGCCGCCCTCGGCTTCACCAAGCGCGAGATCGAAGCGGCCAACGTGCACATCTGCGGCGCGATGACGGTGGAAGGTGCCCCGCACCTGAAGGCCGAGCACTATGCCGTGTTCGATTGCGCCAATCCCTGCGGCAAGATCGGCAAGCGCTATCTCTCGGTGGAAAGCCACATCCGCATGATGGCGGCGTCGCAGCCCTTCATCTCGGGTGCGATCTCCAAGACCATCAACATGCCGAACGACGCCACGGTGGAGGACT
>NZ_JBIISY010000083.1:0-24906 GCF_044340795.1 Tardiphaga sp. | reverse complement strand
TGCGCGATCCGCTGTTCGTGGCGGATGTGACGATTGCGGATTGAAGTGATGGACTGGTCAGTGTCGGGCACGGACGCAGTGAATACCCTCCCCCTTGCGGGGAGGGTAAAGCGGAGCGTCACTGCCAATTCGGAGCATGATCGATGACCCAAGGCCGCCTCGCCACGTTCACCGTCAACGACGCTCTCAAATACGGCGCCGTGACCGATGACGGCATCGTCGATCTCTCAGCGCGCTATGGCGGCGATTATCCGACGCTGCGCGAGGCCATCGCGCACCATGCGTTGCAGCGCCTGATCGATGCGGCGGCCAACCAGCCCGCGGATTTTGCGCTGGATGACGTCACCCTGCAGCCGCCGATCCCGACGCCGGAAAAGATCATCTGCATCGGCGTCAACTATCCGGACCGCAATGCCGAGTACAAGGATGGTCAGGACGCGCCGAAATTCCCGTCCATGTTCATGCGCACGCCGCGCTCCTTTGTCGGGCACAGTGCACCACTCGTGCGGCCGAAGGCGTCGACACAGCTCGATTACGAAGGCGAAGTGGTGCTGGTAATCGGCAAGGCGGGCCGCCATATTGCCGAGCGCGATGCGCTGCACCACATCGCGGCGCTGACCCTGTGCAACGAAGGCACCATTCGCGACTGGGTGCGGCATGCCAAGTTCAATGTCACGCAAGGCAAGAATTTCGATTCCACCGGCAGCCTCGGGCCCTGGATTGTGCCTTATGTGGATGAAGGCCAGATTGCCGACATCCGGCTTACCACCCATGTGAATGGCGAGCTGCGGCAGGACGACCGCACCTCGCGGCTGATGTTCGGCTTCCGTTATCTCCTGAGCTATATCTCCACCTTCACCACGCTGGTGCCGGGTGATGTCATCGTCACCGGCACGCCCACCGGCGCCGGTGCGCGCTTCGATCCGCCGCGCTATCTTGTGCCCGGCGATGTGATCGAGATCAAAGCGGACGGCATCGGCACATTGCGCAATGGCGTGATCGACGAACAATAAGATTTGGGAGTGCGCATGACTGTTCTCACCGGCGGCGAAGCCATCGTCAGCGGGCTGAAGGCCCACGGGATCGACACCGTGTTCGGCCTCCCCGGCGCGCAGGTCTATGGACTGTTCGACGCTTTCCATCAGGCGCAGCTGAACGTCATCGGCGCGCGGCACGAACAGGCCTGCGGCTATATGGCCTTCGGCTATGCGCGCGCCTCCGGCAAGCCTGGCGTGTTCAGCGTGGTGCCCGGCCCCGGCATTCTCAATGCCAGCGCGGCGATGCTGACGGCCTTCGGCTGCAACGAGCCTGTGATGTGCCTCACCGGCCAGGTGCCGACGGACTATCTTGGCAAGGGGCGCGGCCACCTGCACGAGATGCCGGACCAGCTCGCGACCCTGCGCAGTTTCGTCAAATGGGCGGAGCGGATCGAATATCCCGCCGACGCACCGGTCAAGGTGGCGCGCGGGTTTCAGGAGATGATGTCCGGCCGCCGCGGCCCTGTGGCGCTGGAAATGCCGTGGGATGTGTTCACCCAACGCGCCGAGACAGCGGATGCGGCGACACTCACGCCGTTCGCCCCGCCCTCCCCCGATCCCGATCGCATCAAGGCGGCCGCGTCGCTGATCAAGGCCGCGAAGGCGCCGATGATTTTTGTTGGTGCCGGCGCGATGGAGGCTGGTGCCGAGATTCTCGAACTGGCCGAGATGATCGATGCGCCCGTCGTTGCGTTCCGCTCCGGACGCGGCATTGTCAGCAATGCGCATGAACTCGGGCTCACGATGGCGGCGGCGTATCATCTGTGGCCGCAGACCGACCTGATGATCGGCATCGGTTCGCGCATGGAATTGCCGGCGACGTTCCGCTGGCCGTTCAAGCCGGATGGGCTGAAGTCGGTTCGCATCGATATCGATCCGGTGGAATTCAGGCGCCTCGCAGTGGATGCGCCGATCATCGCCGATGCGGCAGAGGGCACGCGAACGCTCACGGCTGCCGTGAGCAAGGCTGGCTACAGCAAGACGTCCGGCCGCCGCGAGACGATCCGTGCGGCATCGGCCAGGGCGGCAAAGGACATTCAGGCCGTGCAGCCGCAAATGGCCTATCTCGATATCCTGCGCGAGGTGCTGCCCGACAACGCCATCGTCACCGACGAACTGTCGCAGGTCGGCTTCACATCCTGGTACGGCTTCCCGGTCTATCAGCCGCAGACCTTCATCACATCGGGCTATCAGGGCACGCTCGGCTCCGGCTTCCCCACCGCGCTCGGCGCCAAGGTGGCGCATCCGGACCGGCCGGTGGTGGCGATCACCGGCGACGGCGGCTTCATGTTCGCCGTACAGGAACTGGCCACCGCCGTGCAGTTCAGGATCGGCGTCGTGGTGCTGGTGTTCGACAACAATGCCTATGGCAATGTGCGCCGTGACCAGCTCAACGTCTTCGACGGCCGCGTCGTGGCGGCGGATCTGGTCAACCCGGACTTTGTGAAACTGGCGGATTCGTTCGGGGTGGGTGCTGCGCGGGTGAAATCACCGGCGGAGTTTCGGCCGGCGCTGGAGAAGGCACTGGCGGATGGCGGGCCGTATCTGATCGCGGTGGATGTGCCACGGGACTCCGAGGTGAGCCCGTGGGCGTTCATTCATCCGAAGAAACCGTGAGCCCCTCACCTGTCATGGCCGGGCCTGACCCGGCCATCCATCTCTGCCACGCGTAGGAAGATGGATCCCCGGATCAAGCCCGGGGATGACGTGGAGAGTGTGTGACTACTGCTTCACCGGCGGATCGAGTTGCGTGCAGCCACCTTCGCTGATCGGGCGCATGATATCCGCAGCCTTCACCTTGCCCTTGATCTTGAGCAGGTCCCACTCCCCCTTCACTTCCGACGGCTTCTTCACTTCCGCCAGCAGCATGTCGTTCATCAGCCGGCCATCCTCGCGCACCTTGGCGCCGGGCGCGAAGAAGTCGTCCACCGGCATTTCCTTCATCTTCCGCATCACCGTGAGGCCGTCATTGTCATTGGCCGCTTCGGCCGTGCGCAGATAATGCTTCACGGCGCTGTAGACACCTGCCTGCGAATGCGTCGGCATCTTGCCGTGCTTGGCCATGAAGCGCTTGCCGAAATCGCGGCTCGCATCGTCATTGTCCCAGTAATAGCCCTCCAGATATTGCACGCCTTGCGTGGCTTCCGCGCCGAGCGCCTTCACCGAGGTGAGATAGAAGATCAGCACAGCAAGCTTCTGCTTGCCCTCGCCGATCTGGAATTCGCGGGCCTGCTTGATATTGGTGACGGTGTCACCCGACGCATTGGCCAGCGCGATCACTTTTGCGCCCGAGCCCTGCGCCTGCAGCAGGAAGGACGAAAAATCCATGGTGCCGACCGGATGCTTCACCGAGCCCACCACCTTGCCGCCGGCAGCCTCCACCACCTTGGACACTTCCGCCTGCATGGCAATGCCAAAGGCATAGTCCGCCGTGATGAAGAACCAGGTGTCGCCGCCATCCTTCACCACCGCTTTCGCGATGCCCTGCGCCAGCGAATAAGTGTCGTAGAGCCACATGGCGGCGGTCGGCGCGCATTGCTTGCCGAACACGTCGGCGGTGGCGGAGCCCACATGCACGAGCACCTTGCCGCGCTCGCGGGCGAGATTCTGCACGCCGAGCGAGATGGCGGAATTGCCGATGTCGAAGATCGCATCCACCTTCTGCTGATCATAGAGATCGCGCGCCAGCGAGATGCCGATATCGGTCTTGTTCTGGTGATCCGGCCCAAGCAGTTTGACTGGCTGGCCGCGGACCTTGCCCCCGATGTCGTCGATGGCGAGTTGCGCCGCCACCACGGCGCCCGTGCCACCGGCATCGGAGAACACGGAGCTCTTGTCGTTGAGCACGGCGATGGAGAGGGGTTTTGTGATCGGCTCGGCGAGCGCGGAGCCATTCAGGCACGCAAAGAGAGCGGCAGCCAGTATGCCCGTTCGGGTCATTGGACGTTTCCTCGGTTTGTTTTTTATAGAGAAAACGTAGTCACGCGCCGCGGGCTTGGCCAGTAAAATTTAATCGCGCGATTAAACCGGCTATCTCGTCTTGCGGAATGTGAGATTGATGCGCTGGGCGCCCATCACCGGGTGCGTGCCATCCGGTAGCGGCGCGACGCCGTGATAGGCCAGCCGCGATGGACCACCCCAGACAACGACGTCGCCATGGGTGAGACGATACCGCTTTTGTGGTTCGCTGCGCGTGAGGCCACCGAACAGGAATGTCGCCGGCAGACCGAGCGAGACCGAGACGATCGGTGCGTCGAAATCCAGTTCGTCCTTGTCCTGATGCAGCGAGAGTTTTGCGCCGGGCTTGTAGCGGTTGATCAGGCAGGCATCGGGGGCGAAGTTCTCATACCCCCCTGCCGCCGCAGCGCGTGCGGCGAGACTGCGGAGGCACGGCGGCATCTCCGGCCAGTTCCGGCCGCTGTCGGGATCGACGGGATCGTAGCGATAGCCTCGCGCGTCCGACACCCAGCCGACGCGACCGCAATTGGTCATGGCCACCGACATCGTGTGGCCGCCTGGCGTCACCAGATGGCGGAACGGTGCGACCTTGATGATGGTGCGGAGATCGGCGAGCAGCGCCTGTTCGTCATCGTCGACGCAACCGCGCAGCAATACGGCGCCGTCGCCGAGCTGCTCACGCGCGGGCTGGGCATCGGTCGTGGTCGCGAACAGGTCGGTCATTTACTCACATGTTGGTTTATTTGGCATCATGGAAGATCACGCCGAGCGTATGGCGCCGGCCCGTCTTAACACGGCTGACGCCGTGACGCAGGTTGACGCGATAGCTGCCGCGGGTGCCCTGCACCGGGCGATGATGCACGGCGAAAACCACGGCGTCGCCCTGCTTCAGCGAGACGACCTCAGCGCGTGACTGCATCCGTGGGCGCTGTTCGGTGAGCACGAATTCGCCGCCCGTGAAATCCTCGCCGGGCTGCGACAGCAGGATCGCGACCTGCAGCGGGAAGACATGCTCGCCATAGAGGTCCTGATGCAGGCAATTGTAGTCGCCAGCCTCGTATTGCAGCAGCAATGGCGTCGGGCGGGTCTGGCCGGCCTCGTGGCAGTGCCGGAGAAAGGCGAAATGATCGGCGGGGAAGCGGACATCGATACCCATGCTCTCGTTCCAGCGATTGGCGATGGCGCTGAGCGGGCCATAGAGCGCGGGACGCAGCGCGGCGATGGGATCGGGCAGCGGATAGTTGAAATATTTGTATTCGCCGCGGCCAAAACCATGGCGTGCCATCACAATGCGGCTGCGGAAGCGTGCATCGTCGGGATAGAGCGCTGACAGCGCGCGGCATTCGTCGGGAGTGAGGAGCTTGTCGAAGACAGCGCAACCCTGGGCGTCGAGATCGTCGCCGATACGCTGCCAGTCGATCGTATCGAGGCGCGGATCGTTCGAGGGTGCGGGGTGTTTGGCGAGAGTCGCAATAGGCATGATGCAGCCGCTCCATGACGCGTGCCGATCGTCGGCAACAGTTGGGGCTGCATTGTGAAAAATCGGGTGGCCGAGGCCACCCGATTTCCGAGTATCTCGACCTTAACCGACCACCGGCAGGGTCTTGATGTCGTAGCCGTGGCTGATCTTGCGCTTCAGCACGGGGTCTTCGATCTCAAAGTCGAAGCGGTCGGCCGGCCGGATGCCGCCCTTGGCGGCAAACGTGCCGCCGAACATCGCGGTGCCGTCGGGCAGCGCGTCCTTGTCAAAGCCTTTCTTGATGAGCTCAGCCACCGGCAGCATGCCGCTGAGCTTGCCCTCCTGATACAGCACCTTCTCGCCCTTGATGGTCGCCCAGGAGCGCAGGATGATCTCGTCCCAATGCGGCAGCACTTCGTCGAGCGCCCACACCACCGGCGCGATCGGCTTGTCGCACATCTGCTTCGACACGGTGATGTTGTAGGTCTCGACCTGGCGGTCGGTGTGATCTGAGCCGACGCCCACATAGGTCTTGCCGCCGGAGGCGATCAGGCAGAACTCGACTTCGCCCGACGAATTCACGTCGGTGCATTCGATCATGCCGTCGGTGGTGAAGCGGCGCGCCGAGCAGCGATAATAGATCGGGGTCGTTGCCGGCGGGGCGATGCCGAGCTCCTGCAGTTCCTTGATGTGATGATCGCGCGCGACCGGATCGCGGCCGGTCCAGCCGGCGATGACGCCCTGGGTCAGCGTGATCGAAAGCGGCGTCTGGGCGCCCTTGGCATCGAGGGTGAGTGCGATGGTGGTCATAAGCTGTAGTCCTTAGCTTGAGTAGAACGTGAATTTCTCGGTCCCTCATGGTGAGGGGGCGCGCAGCGCCGTCTCGAACCATGAGCTGTTGCGCTCCTCCGCCATCCTTCGAGACGCGCGCAAGTGCGCGCTCCTCAGGATGAGGGACGGAGTTAGCCGCGGATCGTCTCTTCCATCCCCGCTGCGAGTTCGAAGATACGGCGGTCGCTGCCACTGGCGGCGGCGAGCATCAGACCCACCGGGGCCTCGTCCTTGCGCGAGATCGGCAGCGAGATGGCGCAGCCGTCGATCATGTTGATCAGCGTGCAGTTGCGCAGCGCCATCAGGTTCTTCTTGGCGAACACCTTGTCATCGGCCATCTCGGCGATCGACGGCGGCGCGATGGCGCATGTCGGCAGCACCAGCGCATCATAGGGCGCCATCGTCGCTTCGGCACGCGCGATCAGCGAGCGGCGCATCGGCAAGAGATCGATATAGTCGGCGGCGGTCATCGCCTCACCGCGCGCGATCCGCACGGACACGCGGGGATCGTAGACATCGCCCTTCGCCGTCAGCAGCTCGCGGTGCCAGGCAAAGCTCTCGGCGGCGGTGAAGCCGCCCTTGTTGCTCATGAGCGGGATATCGTTGAAGGCCGGCACTTCGATGCGCTCGATCAGCGCGCCCTTTTCGGTGAGCAGCTTGATAGTGCGCTCGAACACCTCGGCGACGACGGGATCGAGCTCGTCCATCGCGATCGTGGTCGGGATCGCGAGGCGCATGCCCTTGATGGCGCGCGGCGTGAGTTCGAACTCCGGCTCACCGGCGAGCACGGCATCCATCGCCGCGCAGCAGGCGACGCTGCGGGCCAGCGGACCGATGCTGTCCAGGGTGAAGGACAGCGGCACGGCGCCATCGAGCGGCACGCGGCGCTGGGTCGGCTTGTAGCCAACGATGCCGTTGAACGCCGCCGGGATGCGGCAGGAGCCGCCGGTGTCGGTGCCGAGCGCCGCATGGGCCATGCCGTCGAGAACCGAAACACCGGCACCCGAGGACGAACCGCCGGGCACATGGCCGACCTCGCGCTTCCAGGCGCCTTTTGGCGTGCCGTAGTGCGGATTGGTGCCGATGCCGGAATAGGCAAATTCGACCATATTGGTGCGGCCGATCAGGATGAAGCCGGCAGCGCGCAGGCGGGCCACCGTGGGGGCGTCGCTCTCGGCCGGGGCGCTGTCGTCAAGCGCGCGCGAACCGGCGCGGGTCACCTGGCCCTTGATGTCGAACAGGTCCTTGATGGAGACCGGAATGCCGGCAAAGCGCGACGGCGCTGCATTCGCCTTGCGCAGCACGTCCATGGCGTCCGCAGCGGCCAGCGCGGCGTCCTTGTCCACATGCATATAGACCCGCTGCCCTTCGCCCTTGGGATCAGCGATCCTGGCGAGGCAGTCCTCGACCAGTTTGCGGGAGGTGGTGCGGCCGGCGGCAAGATCGGCGGCGAGGCTGGCGAGTGTCGGTGCAGACATGGTCACGGTATCCTTGTCAGGCCGTGACCGGATCAGTTCACGGCGCCTCGTCGGTATCGCCGATACGGCCGGTAATTTCCAGATCGAGCAGCGCGGAGCTGAGCGACTTGCCATGCGCATCGAGCGCCAGCGATCGCGTGACTCCGCCGCCAAGTGCCTGATCCATCACGAAATTCAGTGCGGAAATATTGGGCAGTTCATAGCGGACCACCTCGCCCTGAACGATGTCCTTGAACAGGTCACGCACGCGCTCGGCGGTCACCTGCGATAATAGCAACGGAAAAAGCTTTGCGTCAAAGGCAATTACCGAGATGTTGGAAATGTTGCCCTTGTCTCCTGTGCGGGAATGGGCGATGTCGCGCAGCTTCATCTCAGGCCTCCACGAACCGAACGGATGGCGCCGCCTGCGCGCGCGGCAGCAGCACGGATGCGACCGCGACAACATCGCGCGCCGACTTGGTGGCGCCGCCGCCGCCAGCGGGGCCGTTGGTGTAGAGCGTCTCCACCTCGTTGCCGATGCGGACGGCTTCGCGCAGCGTATCGGTACGGCCGGTGACGCGGACGCGGACTTCGTAGGGCTCGGAGTGTGCCCCAAGGGATTGGCCGTGCAGGGAATCGACGCCGATGAGATCGAAGCGCGTTTCGGTGGTCGCAACGCCCGTGAGCTTGAGCCGCTCGCGCACGATATCGAGGGCGAGACGGCCGCGGGCCACCGCATTGGGTCCGGCATAGGAGATCTGGCCCTCGCCGATATAGCTGTCGACATAGCCGACCGAGACTTTCAGCGTATCGGGCCGCTGCGTGCCCTGCCCGCCGGTCACGCGCACGCGATCCTTGCCGATCTCCTCGATGCGGACCTGTGAAAAGTCCGCAACGACGTCGGGCTGCAGGTAGCGCCTGGGATCATGCACTTCGTAAAGCAACTGCTCCTTGCAGGTGCGCGCCGAGACTTCGCCGCCGGAGCCATCGACCTTGGTGACGACCAGCGTGCCGTCCTCGCTGACTTCGCCGATGGGGAAGCCGAGACGCGCGAGGCCTTCCACATCCTTGAAGCCGGGATCGGCGAAATAGCCGCCGGTGATCTGGCCGGCACATTCGAGGAGATGGCCGACCACGATGCCCTGCCCGAGCAGATTCCAGTCGGTCATCGACCAGCCAAAGGCATGGATCATCGGCGCGAGAAACAGCGCGGGATCGGAGGCACGGCCGGTGATCACCACATCCGCGCCGTCCTTGAGGGCTGCCGCCATCGGTTCGGCACCGAGATAGGCATTGGCCGAGAGAACCTTGTTGCCGAGCCCGCGCATGGTGCTGTCGAATTCGAGCACCGGCAGGTCGCTGCCCTTGCAGGCATCGAGCACGTCATCGCCGACGATGGCGGCGATCTTCAGTTTCGGCAGGCCCATCGCCTTGGCGATCTCTGCCGTCTTTCGTGCGGCAGCCTCCGGATTCGCCGCGCCCATATTGGTCACGATTTTGATGCCCTTCGCCGCACAGATCGGGAGCACCGCACGCATGCGCTCCTCGAGCAGGGGATCGAAGCCGCTGTCCGGATTCTTCATCCGCGCCTGCTGTGCCAGCGCCACCGTGCGCTCGCCGAGACATTCGAAGACGAGATACTGGATGTTGCCCTTCTCGGCGAGCTCGACCGCGGGCTCGATGCGATCGCCGGAGTATCCGGCGCCTGAGCCGATCCTGATGCTGCGCAATGAAGCCTCGCTTGTTTCGTTTCCCGGCATTTGGCCGCAACATTCCCGACGGGGTTGCAGCGCTCGGTGTCAGTCAGACCATCCCACCAGATTGGTGTCAAATTTGGTCCGCGATCCGCAGATACGGCTATGCAACACGGACGCTGGACCGCCACGCCTCAAATGTGGAATGTCCTCCGCGACAACGAACCGGGACCATCCCGGCACTGGGAGAAAACAGATGGCCGAACCCGCACGGGCCCGCCCGAAACCGACACCGGAAACCCAGCATTACTGGGACGGCGCCAAGGCCGGCGAACTCCGCCTGCAGCGCTGCGACGACTGTTCGCATGTGTATTTCCCGCCGCGCCCGTTCTGCTCGAAATGCGCCTCGCGGAATGTTTCGGTGTTCAAGGCCTCGGGCAAGGGTTTCCTCTACAGCTACGTGATCAATCATCGCCCGGCCGCACCGGGCTTCACACCGCCTTATGCCATTGCGGTGGTCGAACTCGACGAAGGCCCGCGGCTGATGAGCAACATCATCGATTGCGAGCAGACACCGGAGGCGCTTGAGCTCGACATGAAGCTCGAAGTGGCGTTCCAGAAGGTGGACGACAATCTCACCCTCCCCGTTTTCCGACCAGCGAAGGGCTGAGATCATGCGCAGAAACGCAGTCGCCGTCGTCGGCGCAGCCGAGACCACCGAACTCGGCGTCATCCCGAACATGTCGCAGATCCAGCTTCACGCGGATGCGGCGCTCAATGCCATCAAGGACGCCGGGCTGAAGCTGTCGGACATCGACGGCATCGCCACCGCTGTGGAAACGCCGCAGCAGCTCGCGCATTATCTCGGTATCACGCCGACCTGGGCCGACGGCACATCGGTGGGCGGCTGTTCCTTCATGCTGCATGTCCGCCACGCCGCCGCCGCGATCGAGGCCGGGCTGTGCAAGACCGTTCTGATCACGCATGCGGAAAGCGGCAAGTCGATGATCGGCAAACTGCCGCGCTCGATTCCGGCGGATTCCCTGCAGGGCCAGTTCGAGGCGCCCTATGGCGTCTATGGCCCGCCGAGCATGTTTCCGATCCCCGTGCTGCGCTTCATGAAGACCTATGGGATCACCCATGAGCAGCTGGCCTCGGTGGCCGTGGTCCAGCGCGAATGGGCGGCGAAGAATCCGCGGGCGATGATGAAGGACCCGATCACCGTCGCGGACGTGCTGAACTCGCGCATGATCGCCTATCCGTTCCGCCTGCTGCAATGCTGCCTCGTCACCGATGGCGGCGGCGCGCTGATCCTCACCTCGGCAGATCGGGCCAAGGATTTCCCGCAGAAGCCGGTCTACATCCTCGGCACGGGCGAGAGCGTGGAAACGCCGATGGTCAGCCAGATGGAGACCTTCAACTCCTCCCGCGCCTTCAAAGTCGCGGGCCCGACCGCGTTCCGCGAGGCTGGCATCACGCACAAGGACGTCGATCACCTGATGATTTACGACGCCTTCGCGCATCTGCCGCTCTACGGCCTCGGCGATCTCGGCTTCATGCCGCACGAAGAGACTGGGAAGTTCATCGCCGACGGCAATACCCGCCCCGGCGGGAAGCTGCCGCTCAACACCAATGGCGGCGGCCTCAGCTACATGCATTCGGGCATGTACGGGATGTACGCCTTGCAGGAGAGCGTCCGCCAGATGCGCGGCATCGCGCCGGCGCAGGTGCCGGGCGCCAAGATCTCCGTCTGTCACGGCGTTGGCGGCATGTTCGCCGCGTCGGGGACCATCATCTTCACCAACGAGAAGTAATTCGTCGTCATTGCGAGCGCGGCGAAGCAATCCAGAGCCAAGCGAAGAAAGAACTGGATTGCTTCGTCGCTTCGCTTCTCGCAATGACGACAATTGATTTCCAACCAAGAGGAACGAAAGAATGGCAAAAACCAAAATGCTCGATGGCAAGGTTGTCGTCGTCACCGGCGCGGGTCGTGGCATCGGCCGCGGCATCGCGCTGCTCTGCGCCGCTGAAGGCGCCAGCGTCGTCGTCAATGATCCAGGCGGGTCGACCGATGGTGCCGGTACCTCTGCCGCACCGGCGGAAGAAGTCGTCGAGGAGATCAAGAAGGCCGGCGGCAAGGCCGTTGCCAATTTCGAATCCGTCGCCGAAGCCATCCCGGCCAGCAAGATCATCAAGCAGGCGGTGGACACCTATGGCCGTCTCGACGGCGTGGTGAACAATGCCGGCATCCTGCGCGACGCCATCTTCCACAAGATGTCGATCGATGCCTTCGAGGCCGTGATCAAGGTCCATCTGATGGGCTCGTTCTACACCTCGCATGCCGCCGCCCGCATCTATCGCGAGCAGAACTCCGGCTCCTTCGTGCACTTCACCTCGACCTCGGGCCTTGTCGGCAATTTTGGCCAGGCGAACTACGCCGCTGCCAAGCTCGGCATCGTCGGCCTGTCGAAGTCGATCGCCCTCGACATGCAGCGCTACGGCGTCAATTCGAACTGCGTCTCGCCCTTCGCCTGGAGCCGCATGATCGGCTCGATCCCGACCGAGACCGAAGCCGAGAAGGCCCGCGTCGAGCGCATGCAGCGAATGGGCCCGGAAAAGATCGCCCCGCTCGTCGCCTTCCTGCTGTCGGATGCCGGCAAGGACGTCTCCGGCCAGATCTTTGCCGCGCGCATGAACGAGATCTTCCTGATGGGCCAGTCGCGCCCGATCCGCTCGATCCACCGCGACGAAGGCTGGACCCCGCAGACCCTCGCCGAACACGGCATGCCGGCGCTGAAGTCGTCGTTCTACAAGCTGGACCGCTCGGCGGATATTTTCAGCTGGGATCCGGTGTAAGGCAGCTCTCGTAGGATGGGTTGAGCACTTGCGAAACCCATCACCGCCGACGCAGGTGGTGATGGGTATCGCTTCGCTCAACCCATCCTACGTCCGTATTTTCTACAACCCAAAATCGAAAACGTAATTATATTCCAAAACCAGCTATGCAACACGATCTTATCTGACCCGTGCCTGCCCAAATTTCGCAATAAAGAATTCCAGTTCCCGCCCAAGTCAGTTATGTGACCGGCAAATAACAAGGCTCCATGCCGCGCATCCGCAGGCCGGGCCATATTTGCTGGACATGACAATGAGTGATCACGCGGGCGCGATGCCCTCCGCGGCTGCGCCGCATTCCAAGGCCCTGAACTCCCCGGCGCGCGTTCTGACCGCGAGCCTGGTGGGCACCACCATCGAATTCTTCGACTTCTACGTCTACGCCACCGCCGCGGTGCTGGTGTTCCCGAAGCTGTTCTTCCCGGCCGGCAATGACACCGCCGCGCTGCTAGCCTCCTTCGCGGTGTTCTCCATCGCCTTCTTCGCGCGTCCGTTCGGCGCCATCCTGTTCGGCCATTTCGGCGATCGCGTCGGCCGCAAGACCACGCTGGTCGCGGCGCTGCTCACCATGGGCATCTCCACCGTGGTGATCGGCCTGCTGCCGACCCATGCGCAGATCGGCATCGCCGCGCCGGCGCTGCTGGTGCTGTGCCGTTTCGGCCAGGGCCTCGGCCTCGGCGGCGAATGGGGCGGCGCCGTGCTGCTCGCCACCGAGAATGCGCCTCCCGGCAAGCGCAACTGGTACGCCATGTTCCCGCAGCTCGGCGCACCGCTGGGCCTGTTCCTGGCGTCGGGCACGTTCTGGCTGCTGCTGCACTTCGTTTCTCCGGAAGCATTCCTGAGCTGGGCGTGGCGCGTGCCGTTCCTCGCTTCCATCGTGCTGATCGTGATCGGCCTGTGGGTGCGCCTGTCCATCACCGAGACGCCGGAATTCCAGAAGGCCATCGACAAGGCCGAGCGCGTCGCCGTCCCCGGCATCGAGCTCCTGAAGAAGCACAAGCGCAGCCTGCTGCTGGGCACGCTGGTCGGCCTGATGACCTTCGTGTTCTTCTATGTCTGCACGGCCTATCTGCTGTCCTACAATGTCGGCGTGGCGAAGATGTCGCTGCTTGATGCGCTGAAAGTGCAGATCGCCGGCGCCATCGCTTTCGGCACCACCAACATCCTTGCCGGCCTGCTCGGCGACAAGCTTGGCCGCCGCAACCTGCTGATCGCCAACTGCCTGATGGTGATCGTGTTCTCGTTCTTCGTGGCACCGCTGCTCGGCGGCGGCATCGCGGGCATCTACGCCTTCGCGCTGATCGGTCTCGCGATCTTCGGCATCAATTACGGCCTGATCGGTGCAGCCCTGGCTGCGCCGTTCCCGACCGCCGTTCGCTACACCGGCTCGTCCATGACCTTCAACATGGCGAGCATCTTCGGTGCATCGCTGGCGCCCTATATCGCCACCTACCTGCAGGCCAATTACGGTCTGGCTTATATCGGCTACTACGTGCTGGCCGCTGCGGTGATCACGCTGATCGCGATCTTCGCGTCGGGCAAGCAGGAAGTGTGACAACACACTTGTCGTCACCCGGCTCGACCGGGTGACCCAGTACACGAAGACGGTAGTGCTCGCGCACTGCCGTCTTTTTTTACGACACGACGTTTTTGCGACAGACGTGTCTATTGGGTTGCCCGGTCAAGCCGGGCAACGACAGACACTTTTGTGCATCGCCACCACCGCGCGGCAGCATCGAATTCGCTGGTATCGACGCCCCAACACGCTAGCCTCCGCACTCAACTGGCAACAAAGCCAGGCTCACGGGAGGACGACGATGCAAAATCCATTTGCTGCGCGTGACACCGATCCCACGTCAAATGTGACATCTCTCAATCGCCGGCGCATATTGCAGACAGCCGGCGCGCTCGCCGCCTCGACGCTCGTGGCGCCGAAGGCATTCGCGCGCGACTATGGGCGCAACGTGCAGCCACAGCGCTATCCCGATCCCGACATCGTCGTCATCGACGCCAAACGCTTCAAGGCCAAGGTCGGCAACACCGTCATCAAGCGCCTCTACACCGGCTGCCTGTGGGCGGAAGGGCCCGCGTGGAATGCGCAGGGGCAGTATCTGATCTGGAGCGATATCCCGGCCAACCGGCAGCTGCGCTATCTCGACGACGACGGCCACATTTCCGAGCGTTTCCGCTACCCGTCCGAGGAAAGCAACGGCAACTCGTTCGACACAGAGGGGCGGCAGCTTTCCGCGCAGCGCACGCGGCTGGTGCGCTTCGAGCACAATGGCGGCGTGACGACACTCGCCGAACAGGCCAATGGCAAGCCGTTGAACGGGCCGAACGACATGGTGGTGAATCCCATCGACAAGGCGATCTGGTTCACCGATCCCGGCTATGGCGGCATCAACCTGTATGAGGGCCAGCGCGCAGCGCCGGGTGTCACCCAGCCGAACCAGAAGGAAGCGGTCTATCGCATCGATCCGACCAACGGCCAGATCAACAAGGTGGCGGACGATGCATTCAAGCCGAATGGCCTCGCCTTCAGCCCGGACTACAAGAAGCTCTATGTGTGCGACACCGGCATCACGCACTATCCGGAAGCGAAGAATGTGGTGTGGCAGTATGACGTGAACGGCGACAAGCTCGCCAATGGCAAACCGCTGATCGACATGACGCTGGACGGCAAATCAGGTTTTCCGGACGGGCTGCGTGTCGATACCGAAGGCAATATCTGGGTCGGTGCCGGCTGGGTCGGCGACGGCTATGACGGCGTGCAGATCTTTGCGCCGGATGGGCAACGGATCGGGCAGATCAAGCTGCCGGAGACCTGTGCCAATGTCTGCTTCGGCGGCAAGAAGCGCAACAGGCTGTTCATGACAGCGAGCCAGTCGCTGTATGCGGTCTATGTGGAGACACAGGGCGCGCATTTCTGTTGAGGGCGTTCTTCTCCCTCCCCGAAGCGAAGCGACTGGGGAGGGTGGATCGAACGCGCAGCGTTCGAGACGGGTGGAGTACCCCACGTGACGTCAGAGCGTGGGGCGCCCCACCCGTCTGGCCTTCGGCCAGCCACCCTCCCCACTGCGCCGCTTCGCGGCTTGAGGGAGGGAAAGCCTACCCGCTATTTCTCAGCCCCGCCGAAATGCCGTTGATCGTGAGCTGAATCCCCCTCAGCACCTGTTCGTCACCACCATCGCCTTCCGCGCGATGCTTCTGCAGCAGCTCGACCTGCACATGGTTCAGCGGATCGAGATACGGGAAGCGGTTGCGGATCGAGCGTTCCAGCAGTGGATTGCCTTGCAGCAAGCCGTCCTGCTCCATGATGTCGAGCAGCGACTCGATGGATAGATGCCACTCCGCGCGAATGCGGCCAAAAATCTTTTCACGCAGCGCCTGATCCGCCACCAGCTCCGCATAGCGCGAGGCGATCGCGATGGAGCTCTTCGCCAGCACCATGTCCATGTTGGACAGCAGCGTGCGGAAGAATGGCCATTCGCGGTGCATCTCCTGCAGGAAGGCCATGCCCTTGTCGGGATGCGCCTTGAGCCAAGCCTCGACGGCGCTGCCGAAGCCGAACCAGCCCGGCAGCATCAACCGGCACTGCGCCCATGAAAACACCCACGGGATGGCGCGCAGATCCTCGATCGCCCGCGTCTTCTTGCGCGAGGCCGGACGGCTGCCGATGTTCAGCGTCGAGATCTCGTTGATGACGGTCGATTCCCAGAAGTAGTCGACGAAGCCATCGGTCTCATAGACCAGCCCGCGATAGGCCTTGAAGGCCAGCGCGGAGATTTCCTCCATCGCTTCGAGATACTCGCTGCGCGGGGCGCTGTGCTTCGGCGCCAGCAAACTGGCTTCCAGTGTGGCGGACGCCAATATCTCCAGATTGTTGCGACCGACTTCGGCATTCGAATATTTGCTGAAGATGATCTCGCCCTGCTCCGTGATGCGGATCTGGCCGTCCACGGCGCCGCCGGGCTGCGCCAGGATCGCGTCGTGGCTCGGGCCACCGCCGCGACCGACCGAGCCGCCACGTCCGTGGAACAGGCGCAGGCGGATGTGATGGCGCTCGAACACATCGATGAGCTTGATCTCTGCCTTGTAGAGTTCCCAGCCCGAGGTGACGAAGCCACCGTCCTTGTTGCTGTCGGAATAGCCGAGCATGACCTCCTGCACGCCACCGCGGCTGTCCACGAGGCGGCGATAGTCATGCAGAGCAAACAGCCGGTCCATGATCTTGGCCGACGCCTGCAGATCCTCGATGGTCTCGAACAACGGCACGACATTGATTCCGCTGCGGCCGGAGGAATCGACCAGGCCGACTTCCTTCAGCAGTACCGCGACCTCCAGCATGTCGGAGACGCCCTTGCACATGGAAATGATGCATTGGGGGATCGCCGCGGCGCCGAATTTCGCATGCACCTCGGCAGCCATGCGAAACAGTGCAAGTTCGCCAAGCGTCTCCTCGCTGTATTTCACGAACAGTGACGACAGCGGGCGCGCATTCTTCAATTCGGCGACCAGCAGCGCGATGCGCGCATCCTCATCCAGCGAGAGATAGGATTTTCCGGGCATCGCGGCATCGATCAGCTCGGCGACGGTGCGCTCATGCACCGCGGAGTTCTGCCGGATGTCGAGGCTGGCGAGATGGAAGCCGAAACAATCCACCGCGCTGCGCAGCGTGCGCAGCCGGCCGCGCGCGATGACGCGGGAATTGTCGGCATGCAGCGAGCGATCCAGCACGTCCAGATCGGCCTTGAACTCCGCGGCCGATGCATAAGGCGGCGCCTCGCCCACAGCGGCACGGCGGTTCGGCAGCTTGAGCGCATGCGCCGTCGCGGCCATCCGGGCATAGATGCCTGAGATCGCCAAGCGATACGGCTCGCCGGCGCGGTGCGGCGACGGATCGGGGGAGCGCTCCGCCAGTGCACGCAGCTCGTCGGAGACCTCGGACAGATGCGCAGCCATGGACAGTTCGGCGCCGAGCGCATGGAGTTCGTCGAGATAGAAGCTGAAAGCCCGCCGGCTTTGCAGCATCACGGTGCCTTCCATCACATCCGCCGTCACGAATGGATTGCCGTCGCGGTCGCCGCCGATCCAGCTGCCCATACGCAGGAACGCCGGCAATGCTTCCGGCCCGCCCTGCTCGCTCAGGCTGTCTTCCAGCCGGCAATGCAGCCGCGGCACTTCGCGCAGGAAGGTGTAGTCGTAGAAAGCGAGACCGTTGGTGACCTCATCCAGCACCGTCAGCTTGCTGCGGCGGAGCAGATTGGTCTGCCACAGCGTCACCACCGCGCGGCGCAAGGTCTCGTCCAGCGTCTCGGTCTCTTCGGCCGTCAGCTGCATGCGCTCGCGACGATCGAGCAATGCCGCGATCTCCATTTCGCGGTCGATGGTGCTCTTGCGGCGGACTTCGGTGGGATGCGCCGTTAGCACCGGCGAAACCAGCGCCTGACTGAAGAATTTGCCAAGCATCTTGGCATCGATACCGGCTTCCTGCGCGCGGGCGACAGCATGGGCCAGCGTGCCATTGGCGGAGGCGGCATCGGCGCGCTGCGCGCGCATGCGGCGGATATTGTTCTGATCCTCGGCGATATTGGCGAGGTGGGAGAAATAGCTGAAGGCACGGACGATGCGGACGGTCTCTGCCGTCGACATGCCGTCGAGAATGGCTTCCAGCTCGCGCCGGGCATCCTTGTCCTCGTTGCGGTGGAAGCGGACGGAGGTCTGGCGGATCGCCTCGACCAGATCGAACACCGCGGCGCCCTCCTGATCACGGACCGTATCGCCGAGAATGCGGCCAAGCAGCCGGATATCCTCGCGCAACTGCGCGTCCGCCTGCGGGTCGGCGATGGGCCCGCCATGCAGCGGGGCGTTTTCCTGATCGTTCGGCAAGGTCATGGACACAGAGCAGCTCCGGAAAGGTGGCCGGGCACGCATTTGGTCGCATGTCTTGCTGCAATGCAAGATGAAGTTGCCGTGTCATCCCGGCGAACGCCGGGATCCATAGCCTCCGACGGAATAGTTGAAGCGGCAGAGACGCCGCGACGAACCTTCCCCAAATCGACTGTGTGTATGGATCCCGGCTTTCGCCGGGATGACATAGAGCTAGATCGTCCGCCCCACTTTCGCCCAATACGGATCGCGCAGACGCCGCTTGAAGATCTTGCCGGAATCTTCGCGGGGCAGATTGCTCTGGATCTCCATCGCCTTCGGCACCTTGTAATCCGCCAGCGCCTTCTTGAGATCGACGCGCACCTTGGCCAGATCCAGCACCACGCCGGGCTGCGGCTCGATCACCGCCATCAGGCTCTCGCCGAATTCCGCATCGGGAATCCCGAATACTGCGCAATCATGCACGCCAGGCAACGCATGCAGCGCCGATTCGATCTCGGCCGGATAGATATTGACGCCCCCGGAGATCACCATGTCGCGCTTGCGGTCGCAGATGAAGACATAACCATCGGCATCGATGTAACCGACATCGCCGGAGGTGATGAAGCCGTCGCGGTCGATCTCGGCGCGCTTCTCCGGTTTGTTGTGATAGGTGAAGTCCGGATTACCGGCGATGCGCGAATAGATTTCGCCGATCTCGCCCTGTGGCAGTATATCGCCGTTATCACCGAGAAAGCGCAGCTCGGCGCCCGGCGCGATCTTGCCGACGGTGCCGGGCTTCTTCAACGCATCTTCGGAATTGGCGAAGGTGACGGCACCGGATTCCGTCGAGCCGTAGAATTCGAAGATCACCGGCCCCCACCAGTCGATCATCGCGGTCTTCACATCGGCCGGGCATGGCGCGGCGGCATGGATGATGTGACGGAGCGAGGAGACGTCGTATTTTTTGCGGACATCCTCCGGCAGCTTCATCAGGCGGATGAACATGGTCGGCACCATGAAGATGGTGTCGATCTTTTCGTCCTGAATGATGCGCAAGAATTCCTCGGCATCGAAGCGCGGCATCATCACCAGTAGGCCGCCGAGCTTGCCCGCGCGCAGCGCGAAGGCATTCGGCGCGGAGTGATAGAGCGGCCCGGGCAGCAGCGCGCGCGAACCTTCCTTGAGGCCATAGACGCGGGCGCGCATAGCGTCGGCGGATTTCTGCTGATCCGGCGTCGGCGCAAAACGGCGGACGCCTTTCGGATGACCCGTGGTGCCTGACGTGTAGATCATGTTGTGCGGCGCCGGCACGATCGGGCCATCATAGGGCGGCTGCTCGTTGATCCAGCTCTCGATATCAATGGCGCCATCGGGCGTGCCGAGCGTTGCCGGATCGACCTTGTAACTGGTCACGATTTCCGGCGGCGTCGACACACTGATGGTGGTGATGCCGGCCGGAATCGCATCACGCAATTGATGCAGCATGTCGGCATGGCTGATCAGGACATGGCTGCCGGAATCCCTGATCACATAGGTGATCTCTTCCGGCTTGAAATGCCAGTTCACCGGCACCGCATAGGCACCCAGCCGCGCCACCGCATAGGCGGATTCCAGAAACGCGATGTCGTTGCGCATCAGGATGCTGACGCTGTCGCCCTGCTTGACGCCGAGACTTGCGAGGCCCGAGGCGATACGGCTGGCGCGGGAGTTGATGTCGTCGAACGAGCGCAGGCGGTCACCGGAGATGACGCCGTGGCGGAGAGAGGTGGACATGGGACGCTTCCGGATTGTTGTTATTGGTCTTGCTACGGCTCCTCAGCGTCATTGCGAGGAGCCCTTGCGACGAAGCAATCCAGACTTCGCTTGTGGCTTTCTGGATTGCTTCGTCGCTTCGCTCCTCGCAATGACGACAGAGTCTAATCCGCGAAATTCGGCGCGCGCTTCTCGATGTTCGCGCGCACGGCTTCAGTCTGGTTGGGCGCACCCATCAGCTTCATCTGCTCGACGGATTCCGCCAGCAGCGCCGGGCCGGGATCGACGGAGAGATTGTTCAGCATGCGCTTGGTGGCGCGGATCGCGTCCGGGCTCTTGCCGGCGATTTCGCGGGCGACTTCCAATGCGGCAGTCCGAGGATCATCGACGACGCGCGTGGCTAGTCCGTAGCTCAGCGCTTCCTGCGCCGTGAAGATGCGTCCGGTATAGGTCAGCTCGCGAAGGATATCGTCACGCACCAGCGTGGCGAGGATCGGGGTGCCGGCCATGTCCGGCACGAGGCCCCATTTGATCTCCATGATCGACATCTTGGTGTCGGGCGCCACGTAACGCATGTCGGCGCCGAGCGCGACCTGGAAGCCGCCGCCGAAGGCGACGCCATGCACGGCGGCGATCACCGGCACCGGCAATTGCCGCCAGCCCCATACCGCCTGCTGCGAATGGTTGCAGAGCCCGTGCGTCCGGATCGACAGATCGCGCTTCTGGGCGCCGCCAATGCCGTCGCCGCCGCTTTCCTTCATGGCGGCGAATCGTCCCATATCGAGACCGGCGCAAAATGCCCGCCCCTCGCCGGACAGTACCACCGCCCGCAGCCCCTTTTCGCGGCTGAGCTTGTCGGCGGTATCCACCAGGGCCGCAAACATGGCGGCATCCAGCGCGTTCATCTTGTCCGCGCGGACCATCCGGACATCGGCGACGCCGCCGGTGATGGACACCTGGACGCGATCTTCCATGGGAGGTTTCCTTTCCTCAACTTGTTCGCGAACACGTTTGGGGGTGTTCTTGCGCTTTACAGCGTCGACTTTGTGAGGTTTTAGTCAATCAACTAATTAATACGTCCGCAACATCCAAAAGCAGGACCATCCCATGTTCAATCAGCAGCTCCTCGCCGGCCGGAATATTCTCGTCACCGGCGGCGGTACCGGCCTCGGCAAATCCATGGCCGCCAAGTTTCTGCAACTGGGGGCCGAGGTTCACATCTGCGGTCGCCGCAAGAGCGTGTGCGACGAGACTGCCACCGAGCTGATGGCCGAATTCGGCGGCAAGGTGACCAGTCATGGCGTCGACATCCGCGACAGCGCGGCAGTCGACGCGATGATCGAGGGCATCTGGGCCGATGGCCCCCTCACCGATCTCATCAACAATGCCGCCGGCAATTTCATCTCGCGCTCGCAGGACCTGTCGCCGCGCGGCTTCGATGCGGTGGCGAATATCGTCATGCATGGCACGTTCTATGTGACCCATGCCGTCGGCCGCCGCTGGATCGCCGGCAAGACGCGCGGCAATGTGGTGTCGATCACCGTCACCTGGGTGCGCAATGGCAGCCCCTATGTGGTGCCCTCGGCCATGAGCAAGTCGGCGATCCATGCCATGACCATGTCGCTCGCCACGGAATGGGGCCGTTACGGCATCCGCCTCAACACCATCGCGCCGGGCGAGATTCCCACCGAGGGCATGAGCAAGCGCATCAAGCCGGGCGATGAAGCCGGCGCACGCACCAAGGCGTGGAATCCCATGGGCCGCACCGGCACCATGGAGGAGCTGCAGAACCTCGCTGTGTTCCTGATCTCCGGCGGCTGCGACTGGATCAATGGCGAGACCATCGCCATGGACGGAGCGCAGGCTCTCGCCATGGGCGGCAATTTCTATCAGCTGCGCGAATGGAGTGACGCGGACTGGGATGCGGCCAAGGCCAGCATCATGGCGCAGAACGAGAAGGACAAGGCGAAGCGGGGGTAACGCCGCTCTACGCCTTGTAGCCCGCATGGAGCGCAGCGTAATGCGGGGACAGAAGAGTTGATTGAAACGCCGGTCCCCGGATTGCGCTTCGCTCCATCCGGGCTACCACCGCAGCGCAGCACCTTTCTGATCTTGCCAGCCTCACGCGACGCCATCACACTCCCCGCAACTAATAAATGCAGGGAGGGAAGTCATGTCCGTCGCGGAAGCCGCCACGCTGGCCGATGTCGTTCGCATACAAGCCAAAACGCGCGGTGCATCCACCGCCCTGGTGTTCGAAGGGCGTGAGACCGATTACGCGGAGCTCGATCGCCGCGCCAGCCAGGTCGCGAATGGCCTGATTGCGCTCGACGTGAAGCCCGACGAGCGCATCGCCTATCTCGGCAAGAACAGCGACCTCTTCATCGAGCTCCTGCTCGGCGCCGTGAAGGCCAAGGTCGTCACGGCACCCGTGAATTGGCGCCTCGCCGGGCCGGAGATTGCTTTCATTGTCGATGACGCCAAGGCTGCCGTCCTCTTTGTCGGCCCCGAATTCATTGAGCTCCTCCGCAGCCTGAAGGATCAGCTCCCGCATGTACGCACCATCATGACCATGGAAGGCGGCGCGCCGGAATGGCAGGATTTTGCCGCATGGCGCGATGCGCAGAGCGTTCATGATCCGAACCTCGCGATGACGAATAACGACGTCGCGATCCAGCTCTACACTTCCGGCACCACGGGAAAGCCGAAAGGTGCGATGCTGTCGCATCAGAATTTCCTGTCGCTGCTGCGCATCGGCGGCACCGACGCGAATCCGGACTGGAATGTCTGGACCGACACTGACGTCTCGCTCGTGGCGATGCCGGTGTTTCACATCGGCGGTGTCGGATGGGCGGTGTTCGGGCTCTATCATGGCGCCAAGAGCGTGATCGCGCGCGAGTTCGATCCGAACAAGGTGCTCGACTTCTTCCGCGACTACGGCATCAGCAAACTGTTCCTCGTGCCCGCCGCAATGCAGTTCATCGTGCGGCAGCCGCGGGCACGCGAAATGGATTTCTCCCAGCTGAAATACATCATGTATGGCGCGTCACCGATCCCCGCAGCGCTGCTGAAGGAATGCATCGCCGTGTTCGGCTGCGGCTTCGTGCAGATGTATGGCATGACGGAAACCACCGGCACCATCGTGGTGCTGGCGCCGGAGGATCACATCGAGGGCCGAGACTGCATGCGCTCTGCCGGCAAGGCGCTGCCGGGCATCGAGATCGCTATCCTCGATCCCGACGGCAAGCCGGTGCCCACGGGAGAAGTCGGCGAGATTGCGACGCGCTCGGCGTCCAACATGGTTGGCTACTGGAATCTGCCGGATGCGACCGCGCGCACGCTCGACCGCGACAACTGGCTGCGTACGGGCGACGCCGGCTATCTCGACAGCGATGGCTTCCTCTACATTCACGACCGCATCAAGGACATGATCATCTCCGGCGGAGAGAACATCTATCCGGCCGAAGTAGAGAGTGCGATCTGCGATCATCCGGACGTGGCGGAGGTCGCCGTGGTCGGCGTGCCCGACGACACCTGGGGCGAAGCGGTGAAGGCCGTGGTGGCACTGAAACCCGGCAAGGAGATCAGCGCCGTCGATATCATCGCCTTCACCCGCCAGCGCATCGCTGCCTTCAAGACGCCGAAGACGGTGGATTTCATCCAGGCGCTGCCGCGGAACGCGTCGGGCAAGATTTTGCGGCGGCAGTTGCGGGACCCCTACTGGGTCGGGAAAGAGCGGCAGGTGAATTGAGACAGGCTCTCGACCTCCCAGTCGTCATTGCGAGCGCAGCGAAGCAATCCAGTTCTTCCCTTTTCTTGGCTTCTGGATTGCTTCGTCGCTACGCAAAGGGGAAAGCCGAAGGCTTTCCCTGACCTCGCAATGACGGCGATAGGCAGTCGCGGTCGCTAAAAAGGAAACAACAATGATCGACATGCCGTCCCTCCAGTTCGCCGACCTCCCTGGCCTTTGCATGGGCTATTACGACGCCGGCCCCAAAACCGACGCGCCGCCGGTGGTCCTCTGCCATGGCTGGCCCGAGCTCGCTTTCTCCTGGCGTCACCAGATCAAGGCGCTCAGCGAGGCCGGCATCCGCGTCATCGCGCCGGACCAGCGCGGCTACGGCGCAACCGACAAGCCCGTGGCTGTCGAGGACTACAGCATCGAGCACCTCACCGGCGATCTCGTCGCCTTGCTCGATCATCTGAAAATCGACAAGGCCATCTTCGTCGGCCATGACTGGGGCGGCTTTGTCGTCTGGCAGATGCCGCTGCGCCATCCCGACCGCGTGGCCGGGGTCGTCGGCATCAACACGCCGCATACAGATCGCGCACCGATCGATCCGATCTCGATCTATCGCAAGCGGTTCGGCGACAGCATGTATATTGTCCAGTTCCAGGATGCCGCACGTCGGCCCGACGGCATCTTCGCCAATGACGTCCGCCGCACCTTCGAGTTCTTCATGCGCAAGCCGCCGCAGCGCGCCTCCGGCTTCGATGCATTCTCGGGCAATGAAGAGCCGACTGCCGGCATCGGCGCTGCGCCCAAAACCAATCTCGCATTGCCCGACATGGTCGCCGCCTATGATCCCGCGCGCGACAGCCGCGAGCGTATCCTGTCCGAAGACGAGATGCAGGTGTTCGTCGATGCTTTCACCGCGTCCGGCTTCACCGGCGGCATCAACTGGTATCGCAATATCAGTGCCAACTGGCGGCGCGCCGAAGGGCTCGATCACACCGTGCGGGTGCCGGCGCTGATGATCATGGCGGAGAACGACGCCGTGCTGCCGCCCTCCGCCGCCGACGGCATGGACAGGATCATTCCCGACCTCGAAAAGTATCTTGTGAAGGGCAGCGGACACTGGACCCAGCAGGAGAAGCCGGACGAGGTCAGCGCCAAACTGATCGAATGGCGACGGCGACGATTTGGTTAGCTGCGCGCGATTGTGACAACG
>NZ_JBIISY010000318.1:0-5791 GCF_044340795.1 Tardiphaga sp. | reverse complement strand
GCGCACCGCCGAGTGCGCCAAGCCCCGCACTCATCGCAAAGGCGATCGCCTTCACCCGGCGGACATCCATCCCGAGACTTTTGCAGGCAATCTCGCTGAGCCGCACACCGTGAAAGGCTCGTCCCCACCGCGAGCGCAGCATATTCCAGACACCGAGAAGGACCGCAGCGGCCACCGTCACCGACAGATAATAGAGGGACACCGGCGAGCCGAAAGTGAAGCCGAACATCGTCAATTGCTCGGCTGGACGTCCCACTGCGCCCCCGGTCAGATCCGTGAGATGCAGCAGACCAAGATTGATGATGCCGGCGAAAGCGAGAGTCACCAGCGCCAGATAGTGCCCCTCCACGCGGAGCGACATCACCCCGACGCCGTAGCCGATGATGGCGACGATAATTGCCGTCACGGGTATCGTAAGCCACATCGGCAGACCGAAATGCGCTGCGATGAGCGTCGAGCCATAAGCGCCGAGCCCGCAGAACGCCGCCTGGGCCAGCGAGATCTGGCCAGCGAGGCCGGTGACGATGCTGAGCCCAACCGTGATAATCGATGTGGTCGCGATAAGCGCCACCAGGAGGAGGATGTGACTGGGCATATAGGCCGGCCCCGCAAGCAACGCGGCAGCCACAAGCGCCCAAACAGCCAAAGTTTGAATTCGGGTCATCGCCTATACTTTCTTCAACTGCGCTTTGCCGAACAGGCCTTGCGGTCTGAAAATGACGACAGCGATCAAGACGCCATAGGCAACGACGTCCTTCGCCGCCGTCGAGATATAAAAGCCCGCTGCGGTTTCGATCAGCCCCAAAAGAATGCCGCCGACGATTGCGCCGGGAAGGCTGGTGAAGCCGCCGAGGATCGCTGCGCAGAAGCCCTTGATGCCGATCAGCCCCATATCTGGAGACAACGTTACGACCGGCGCCATCAGGATCGCGGAAATCGCGGCGATCACCGAGGCAACAATCCAGATGCCGGCAAAAACCTTGGTCACTGAAATGCCAACGATCGACGCGCCCCTGGCGTTTTCGCAGGCAGCGATAATGGCTTGGCCGTATTTCGAGACTTTGAAGAAAACGAACAGAGCAACTGTGATCACCACAGCGATGACTACCGCGGCGATGTTCGCGCTAGTGACGAAGATACCGTCGAGATTGAAGACCTTCGGCGCGACCAAGTTCGGGAAGGGCCACGGATCGGGGCCCATGAACGCGCGCATGCCTTCTCGCAGCGCCGTTCCAATCGCGAGCGTCGCGATGACCTGAACAAGCAATGGCGTCCGACGGATCGGTGCAAGAATCGCCAGATAGATGAAGAGCCCAAACAAGGCGGAAAACACAATCGAACATAGGATCGCGACCCAAAGCGGTGCTCCCATGAATGTCTGCGCAATTACAACCAAGTAAGCTGCAAAGGTGATCTGGTCACCATATCCGAAATGGACGACATTCGTGCCGTTGTGAATGAGCACGATGCACAAAGCGACAAGAGAATACATGACCCCGGCAGGAATGCCGTTCGCGATAAGCTGAAGAATATCCATGGATGCACCGTAGCGGAGAGCGCTCTACGAGCGCTCTCCTGAGGGTTATTTGGCGTCGATAGCGCCGGGGAGAACTTCGCGGGTCAGATCGTCTTTGATGACCGCGATGTACATTTTGGTATTGCCCTCGTGGTTCGTGGCAGACAGGTAGGTTGGCATTGACACGCCGGTCTCATAGCCATCCAGCGACTCGAGCGCCTTCATGTAACCTGCACGCGTCAGATCCTTGCCGGCCCGACGCAGACCCTCGACCACCGTGAGCGCACCGCCGTAGCCGAGCACGTCACCGAGCGCCGGGCGGCCTTGGCGCGCCAGATCCGGGAAGCGCTTCTGGAATGCTTCACGGAACTTCTTCATCGCTGGCGCATCCGATTCCGGCAAATGCTCACCATTGCTGACGAACTTCGTGCCGGCGCCGACCTTACCGACGAGTTCGGGATAGTTCTGGTTGGACGTCGCCGACGAACCGATAATTTCGGCCTTGATACCCACTTCGCGGATCTGACGCGTAACGATCGCGCTGGGCGCCGGATATCCGTAGACCACGATGGCGTCCGGATTGCTCGACCGCACCCGCAATATCTGCGAGGTGAAGTCGGTATCGGCCGCATTGAAGACCTCGTTTGCGACCGGGGTGATTCCCAGCTCCTTCAATCGGCCCGCGACCGATGATGCGCCAGTGGCTCCATATTCGTCTGATTGACGAAGAATCGCGATTTTCTTCAGCTTCTCCTTATCTACGAGGTAATTCGCAATACCGCGCCCCTGCATGCGATCATTGATCGGGCCGACGCGAAAGATGTTTGCGATCGGCGGCTCCGTCATCAGGGGCGAAGAGAAGCTCGGAATGAGAATGGGCACACCGGAATTCGCCATCGTAGTTTTCATCGGAACGCCCACGGCGCTGGAGCTCGGGCCAAACACCGCAAAGACCTTATCGCTCTGAACGAGGCGATTGAAACCGGCAATGCCCTTCGGAGCCGACGTCTCATCATCGACGGTGATGAACTCGATCTTGCGGCCATTGACGCCGCCAGCCGCATTGGTTTCTTCAAATGCGAGCGTCGCACCGGCCATGTTGCCCGACCCCCAGATTGCAGCAGGACCGGTCATGCTGCCCACGAACCCGATCTTGATCGATTTATCTGTCACACCGGTGCTGTCGGCCAAAGCAGGCACAGCAGCGCCCAAGAGACCCGCCGCTGTTACAGTAGCCACGGCGAACGCCAAGTTCCTCATTCCCTCTCTCCCTCATTTGACACCACCTCTTTGTGATGTATCACTGTCATACTAGCGAGGCCCGTATGAGAGATGTCAAGTGAAGTTTGCCGTGCATTGCGGCAAAGATCGACATTTAAACAAACTGCTCAAAATTCCGCCACACGACAGAACGGTACGTTTAAGCTGCTCTATCGATGGTAGATAGAGCACAATCTTCTTGCGCTTCAACCTCGGCGACCTTACGCTGAAGCATCACTGATATTTCACAAGGGCCATGATGTCGCAATCGGAGCAAGTTGGTTTGTCGTTTGCCGTTGAAAGTACCCTCGGAGGGGCCGTCACCGAGATCGACGTCGCACCGAGCGAGCTCATTGTTGCAGGCTGGGCTGGGCGCGATCAGGACGCCATCGAACATCACATCCGCGAACTGGAAGCGATCGGCGTTCGCCGTCCACGCTGCGTACCCCTATTCTACCGGCTATCCGCTTCACTTTTGACAACCGGTCCAGCGATCCAAGTTGTCGGCGACGACAGCAGCGGCGAAGCGGAGGCCGTGCTAATCAAACATGGTGATGACCTGTTGGTCGGGATTGGTTCTGATCATACTGATCGCAAGGTCGAGGCATACGGCGTCACCGTATCTAAGCAGATCTGCGCCAAACCGCTCTCTGCAAAGCTTTGGCGCTTCGACGACGTCGCCCCGCATTGGGACCAACTCATCCTGCGATCATATGTTTTTAAGAACGGTCAGCGCAGCCTTTATCAGGAAGGCCCGATGTCGGGCCTGCGCAATCCTCTCGAACTGATCGAGCTTTACGAGAAGGATGCCGGCCCGTTTCGATCAGGGATGGCGATGCTGTGCGGCACAGTGCCCGTGCATGGCGGCTTCCAGCCATCTAAACGCTTCGAGCTCGAGCTGCACGATCCAGTGCTAAATCGCTCTCTCGTCCACGGCTATGCTGTGAACAACTTGCCTATCGCCGACTAGACCGGAGCGCTCAAATGCAAAAGCCGCATCTCGAATTTCATAGCCTCGATCTTGACGCCGGATGGGAGACGCCGCCGGGTTATCCTGCAGGAATTAAACAAAAGATCATCGCCGGCACTCTCGATGAGACCGCCAAAACCGGCAACCGCACCCGCCTGCTTGCGTTCGAGCCCGGAGTTTTCACGACCGAGCCGTTTGTTCACGAGTATTGGGAAGAAGTATATCTCTTGTCCGGCGATCTCGTCGTCGGTAATGACGCCGAAGGAAACGGGGGCGAAACATTCACGGGAGCAACCTACGCGTGCCGCCCGCCGGGCGCATTTCATGGCCCCTTCAAGTCGGAAACAGGCTGCATGCTTCTCGAAACCCATTACTTTGCACCGAAGTAACGTATGTCGAGCTTGGGCCTGCCTCGCGCTGAACAGAAGCCGACCTCGCTGGTGTCTCGTGCCTATGACGCCATCAAGCATCGGATCTTCACGGTGGTCTATGCTCCGGGCGCCTATCTGAACGAGGTCGCGGTCTCGCGTGAGTTGGAGATCGGTCGGACGCCTGTGCATCACGCTCTGCATAGGCTCGCGAAAGAAGGATTGGTCGACGTCATTCCACGCAAGGGAATCATCGTCCGCCCGGTGTCTCTCGATGAGGTGGCTAACATTATCGAGGCGCGGCTCGTCAATGAAGCTTACTGCGCGTCGTTGGCCGCGCGACGCGTGACCCGCGCGGACTTGGAAGAGCCGAAGCTCATCCTCGGAAAGGCTCAAAGCGCGATCGATGCCGGTGAAGGCGTAGAAGAATTGATGCAGCTTGATCAAAGTTTCCATCGCTGGATGGCAAAAATTTCCGGAAATCCCGTCCTCGCTGAGTTTCTTTCCAATTTGCAGGATAGAGCCGCGAGATTCTGGTTTTTGTCCTTAAGCGACGGCCACCACTCCCAGCAGGTTCAACACGAGCATTTTGACCTGCTTCAGGCCATCGCTTCCAAAGATGAGGCTCAGGCAGCAGACAAAGCGCGGGCACATATTGATTCCTTCCGCAACACCATTCTCCGCGTTCTTTAAGGCATTCAGACTGGGCTTGCTTAGCTCGCGTTAGACAAAGACGCCCCTCGAAAGACCGATAAGATGAACACTTCCAATCTATTCGACGTAACAGGACGCGTGGCGATCGTAACGGGCGCCGCCAGCGGAATTGGTTTTGCGATTGCAGAAGTATTGGCGGAAAACGGCGCAACCGTCGTGATGACCGACATAGATGCAGGAAATTTGGACCTCGCGCGCAGCCAGTTGGAAGCCAGAGGCTTGAATGTACACAGCGAGCTCTTGGATGTCGCCGACACCGCCGGACTATCACACGAGCTGCATAAGGCAGCGCAGCGGTTCGGCGGCCTGGACATCGTCTGCGCCAATGCGGGCGTCTCCAGCGGAGCTGGTCCGCGCACGACGTCCGGGGCTATCAACGCGCTCGATATGCAGAACTGGGATCGGATAATACGCATCAATCTGACCAGCGTCATGACGACGATTCAGGCTGCGGCAGACATCATGATCCCTCAGCGAAGAGGCCGGATCATGGTCACCGCATCGATGGCCGGACTGCGCGCTGATCCCAATTGCGGCTATGCCTATGCGACAACAAAAGGCGGCGTCGTCAACCTAGTGCGGCAGGCCGCAGTCGAGCTGGGGCAGCATAACATCACCGTCAATGCGATCGCGCCTGGCCCATTCCGCACGAATATCGGCAATGGGAGACTGCACGATGAGGCCGTCGTCGCCGGCTTCGCCGACCGGACAATTCTTGGGCGCATCGCCGAGCCGAAAGAGATCAAGGGACTGGCACTGCTTCTCTGCTCGGACGCTTCGAGTTTCATGACGGGAACAGTGGTTCCAATAGACGGAGGAACGCTTGCATGGTGAGGCGGTCGGCCGCCTACTTCCATTTTTAGCATCCTCCACGATTGCGAACTTATGCGGTCACTGCGCCTGTCGCGATAAATAGTGTCAGGATGCACTCAACTGCGCCCAAGCAACCACGAGTTCGAGTAA
>NZ_JBIISY010000317.1:0-5800 GCF_044340795.1 Tardiphaga sp. | reverse complement strand
TGAAGGCCACGGCGATGCCGGGCTTGGCGATCGGCAGCGCGACATGGCGGAACACCTGCCAGCGATTGGCGCCGTCGATCACGGCAGACTCTTCCAGCTCCATCGGCGTGGTCTCGAAATAGCCGATCATGATCCAGATCACGATGGGCACGGTGACCACGAGATGGATGATGATCTGCGGCCACAGCGTGCCGAGCAGGCCGAGCCACTGGAACAGCAGAAAGAGCGGGATGAGATAGGACAGGCCGGGCGTGATGCGCGCGATCAGGATCAGGATCGCCGCCTTGCGCGCGCGCATGCGAGCGAGCCCGTAGCCGGCGGGGACGCCGACGACGAGGGCGAACAGGGTCGCGGCGCCGGTGACGATCAGCGTGTTGAAGAAATAGGTCATGAACCGCTTGGATTCGATGACGGCGGCATAGTTGCCCCAGTTGATCCGCTCGGGGATGAAGACAGGCGGATAGGAGGCGTTGTCGATCTCGAATTTGAGCGAGAGCGACAGCATCCAGAGGAAGAACAGGATCGCCGGCGACACGATCACGAGGACGGCGAAAGCGAGGCCGATCCGGCCGAGCAGGGTTCGCATCAGGCGCTGCCTCCGCTCTCGTTCCAGTGGGTGCGCTGGCGCAGATGCAGGAGGGCGCCTGCGAGCGCGATGATCAGCGCGAAGAACACCACCACGATGGCCGAGGCATAGCCGACGTCGTAGTAAACGAAGGCGACGCTGTAGAGATAAAGATTGATGGTCTCCGAGGCGCTGCCGGGGCCGCCCTGGGTGATGGCGAAGATGATGTCGAAGCTTTTCACGGCGTCGATCATGCGGATCATCGCGGCAATGAACAGGAACGGCATGATCATCGGCAGCGAGATATGGCGAAAGGTCTGCCACGGCGTGGCGCCATCGATCTGCGCGCTTTCATAGGGCTCGCTCGGCAGCGCACTGAGGCCGCCCAGCACGATCAGCATGACGAGCGGCGTCCATTGCCATGTTTCCACCAGCACCAGCGAGGGGATGACGGTGGCGGGGTGGAACACCCACAGCGATGGCGGCAGGCCGACCAATGAGAGCAGATAATTGAGGATGCCGAGCTGCGGGTGGAACATCATAGTCCAGACCAGCGCGATGGCCACGGGCGTTGCCATCATCGGCAGGATGAACAACCCGCGGATGAAGCCGCGCAGCGGGAAGCGGTTGTTGAACACGACGGCCGCGAGCGTGCCGAGCACCACCGGCAGCACCACGGACAGCACCGTATAGACCAGCGTGTGCCACACGGATTCCACGAAGCGGGCATCGCCGGGCAGGCGCATGTAATTGGCGAAGCCGACAAAGGTCGGCGCCTGGCCGACCTTCCATTCATGCAGGCTCATCCAGATTGTATAAGCCCACGGGAAGACGATGACCGCCATCACGACGATCATCGCCGGCAGGACGAACGGCCAATAGGAGATCGGCCGCCACTCGTCCGTTTTCACGGCCGTTGGCTCGGCCGCACTTCGTTGTTCTGCAGCCAGCACACTCACGTCTTTTCGCTACGCTCCAGGATGGGACGGAACTGCTCATGCGCTTTCTTGAGCTCGGTGGCGGGATCGGCGCCCGCCAGCGTGGCGGTGATGCCGGCGCCGACGAGATCGCGGAATTCCGCGACCGGGATGATCACGGGCAGGCCGAGCTTGCTGATCTTGGCGGAGTCGATCACGGACTGCAGCCATTCCTGGTTCTTCACGCCCTTGCGGACCTCCGCATCATTCAGGATCGAGTTGCGGAAGGGCACGCCGCCGCCGGTCTGCAGCAGGCGCGCGCCCATCTGCTTGGACACCGCCCACTGGCAATAGAGATAGGCGGCTTCCTTCTTGGTCGAGGTTTTTGCGATGCCGACACCGTCGCCATAGGTCGAGGAGTACTGGCCCTTCGGTCCAGCTGGCACCAGCGTGTAGCCGATCTTGCCGACCACGCGCGACGCATTGGGATCCTCAATGGGCGGTGCCCAGCCGACACCATCGATCCACATGGCGGCACGGCCCTGGGTGAGCGAGGCCATCGACTCCATCCAGTTGAAGCCGGCGGCGCCAGGAGGCGCGCTCTTCATCATCAGGCGCTGATAGACTTTTGTCGCCTCGATGGATTCGGGGCCATCGGTGAGAATGTTGCCCTTGGCGTCGAGGAATTCGCCGCCGTAATTGAGGAAGAAATTGCTCCACAAGGTCATGTTGGCGTTGCGCAGGCCGCGGCCGGTGAAGCCATAGATGCCGTTGGCGGGATCGTTGAGCTTCTCGGCGGCGGCGACCATCTCGTCCATGGTCTTCGGCACGGCGACGTTCTTCTTCGCGAAGATCTCCTTGTTGTAATAGAGGATGAAGTAGTCCACCGACCAAGGCAGCGAATGCATCACGCCCTTGTCGTTCTGGGCGAATTCGCGGCCGGCAGCGGAAAAATCGTCCACGGTGAGATCTGGCGCGGTAAGCGTCGGGTCCTTCATGAAGCCCGAGATGTCGGCGAGCCAGCCGGCCTTCTCGAATTGCCGCTTCTGCACGTGATAGCTGAGATGTACGACGTCGAAGCTTGGCTTGCCGGAGGTGAGCTCGATCACTGCCTTCTGGCGTTGTTGCTGTTCCGGGATCAGTTCGGACTCGACCTTGATGCCGGTGAGGGCGGTGAATTCGGACGCATATTTCTGCAGCAACTCGCCGCGCGGGCCCTTGATCAGATTGGCTTCGATGGTGGTGCCCGCATATTTCTTCCAGTTCGGCTCGGCGAAGGCGGGTGTGGAGATGCCGAGCGATCCGAGCGCAGGCAGCGCGCTGGTAGCGAGCGCGCCCTTGAGCAGGGCACGACGAGACGGGCCTTGGCTGGCCATGATGATCCTCCCTCGAGCCGCCTTGACCGGCGGTGATTTTATGGGTCGCTCCCCGTGAACCGGAGATGCGCCTGGAGGGAAGCGTAACATGCTGAGGCGAGGTGGCAAGGTGGACATGCCGGTTGTCAGACAAGTTGTCGCGCGACCTGCGGGCGGCCGAAATCCGGTCTGCCAGCAGGTTCAGACGAACACCTGGACTCCGACATTAAAGCGGTCAGCCAGAAGCTTGATCTGCCGGACGTTCAGATCGCGTTTCCCGTTCAGAATCTCCGAAACAACGCCTTGGCTCCCGAGTTCCGGAAGGTCGCTCTGCTTGAGCTGGTGTTGATCCATCAGGAAGCGAAGTGTGTCGGCGGGAGATGCTGGTTCGGCAGGATGTTGCGCTGCCTCGTAGTCGCCTATCAAGTCGCCGAGCAGCGTTACTAGCGCGGAGAGTGGCGCATTCTCATCTGCACCACCGGCATCCAGAAGCGCATTGAGTGCGGCGGTCGCTGCCTTGTAATCACGCTTCGTCTTGATCGGGTGCAAGGGAATGTGGGCCGAAATAGCATTAAGATGCTCGGCGATATCATCCACTTCTGCACGGGTCAGGTTCACGGCTTCCATGAATCATATTCCTTATGCGTGAAGATGTGCCTCACATAGAGACGCTGCTTGTCGAAATGGATCGCGGCGACGATCCTGAACTTATTGCCGCCGATATCGAAGACATAAAAGGCACCAACGCGATCGACTGCGTTAAAGGTCTTCTTCAGATCAGCGAAATTCGCGAACGAGCGTGACTCGACGATCTTGCGCCAGACCTGCAGTGGAATGCCGGCCGCCTGATGCTTGCCCGAGAATACGACCAACGCGCTGTTTGAAATAACCCGCATGGGCGCTCGTCGATTTTGCTGATACCAGCATATATCTCATATTGAGATAAACGGCAAGGTGGCAAGTTTGGCGGTGTGCGGGCCAGGCGCGGGAACTAATTCTTCACGCCATGTCCCAGTCGGCGCGAGATCGCATGGGTGCAATCGAGCAGCGCTTTTGCGATCGGGCTATTCCAGTTGACGTCGAATGTGCCGACAGCGCCCATGGCGGTGATGGAGAGGACGACGGCGCCACTGTGGTCGAACACCGGCGCGGAGAAGGCATTGACGCCGCGCAACGGTTCGCCGACGGCGCGGGCGAGGCCGCGGCTGCGCACATCGGCAAGGATCTTGTCGATGGCCGGGCCCTTGGACTCGCGTTTCGGATCGTAGCCGATGGAGAGGCGATCGAGCCCCTCGTCAAGGGCAGCATTGATGGTGGTCGGCGGTAGGAAGGCCGCGAAGATACGGCCAGTCGCGGTCTCCAGCAGCGACACGGTGGAGCCGACGCGCATGGCGATATGGACGGGATGGCTGGGCTCTTCGAGCCGGACCACGGTCGGACCATGCGTGCCCCAGATCGCGAGCGATACGGCGTGGTCGATCTGCGCGGCAAGGGCGGTAATGGCAGGCGTGGCGACACGCACCGCGGAAAGCCGGCGCAGCGTGACGATGCCGAGTTCGAGCGCCAGTGCACCGAATTCATATCGCCCGGTGGATGGATCCTGCTCGATCAGACCGATGCGTGAAAAGCTGACGAGATAGGGATGCGCCTTGGCTGGCGCCATGCCGGCCTCGCGCGCGAGATCACGTAGCATCATCGGTTCGCCGTTGCGCGCCAGCGCTTGCAGCAATTCTCCGCCGACCTCGATCGACTGGATGCCGCGACTCTCTTTAGCCATGCTTGCCCCACATCAGAGCGCGACATTACACGGCGAGGAAGCCGCCATCCACCGGCAAGGTCGCGCCGTTCACATAGGAGGCCATGTCGGAAGCGAGAAAGACGACGGGGCCGACAAGCTCGTCGGGCTGCCCGACGCGCCCGAGTGGCGTGCGACCGAGAAAGCCGGCGAGACGCACGGGATCATTGCGGGTGCCTTCGGTCATGGCGGTCTCGATCACGCCGGGCGCGAGCGCATTGACGCGCACGCCATCTTTTGCGAGTTCACGCGCCAGTGTCTGGGTCAACAATTTGACGCCGCCCTTGGAGGGTGAATAGCCGAGCGTATCGGCGACGCCGACAAAGGAGGCGATGGAGCCGAGATTGATCACGCTGCCGCGCCGCGCACGCAGCGCCGGCAGGAAGGCATGGGTGACATTGAAAACGCCATTGAGATTGACGTCGAGTACGCGGCGCCAGTTCTCTGCGGCCCGTTCGGAGTCGATGCCCTCGCGGATGATGATGCCGGCATTGTTGACGAGGATCGAAATATCGCCGGCATCGTCGTGGACGATGTCGGCCAGTTCTCGACAGGCGTCGACATCGGTCACGTCGAGACGGTAGTGCCAAGCTCGATCGCCGTTAGCCCTGATCTCCCGTGCGGTTTCTACGGCCGCCGCTTCGTCGATATCGGTGACGACAACGTCCGCGCCATGCGCTGCGAGGCCGCGTGCGATGGCGCGGCCGTTGCCATTGCCGGCACCGGTGACGAGAGCGAGCTGTCCGAGCAGCAGGTCGGGAGCGAAGACGGTCATGGTCATGCCGCCACCGGTTTGCCGGCGAGATGGCGCCCGGCGATGTAACCGAAGGTGAGGGCGGGGCCGAGGGTGATGCCGGCGCCGGGATAGTTGCCGCCCATGATGCTCGCCATGTCATTGCCGGCGGCATAGAGGCCGTGGATCACCTCGCCATTGCCGTCGAGCGCGCGGGCATGGGCGTCGGTCCTGATGCCGGCATAGGTGCCGAGGTCGCCGATCACCATCTTGATGGCATAGAACGGTCCGGTCTCGATCGGCGCCACGCAGGGATTGGGGCCATGCTGGGCATCGCCCTGATAGCGGTTATAGGCGCGCGAGCCCTTGCCGAAGGCGGGGTCATGGCCGTTGGCGGCATCGACGTTGAACTGAGTGACGGTGTTCGCGAATGCG
>NZ_JBIISY010000082.1:0-25383 GCF_044340795.1 Tardiphaga sp. | reverse complement strand
GTGAGCTCGCGCAGTACCGCGAAATGGCGGCCTTCGCGCAGTTCGGCTCGGACCTCGATGCTTCGACCCAGCGCCTCCTGAACCGCGGTTCGCGCCTGACCGAACTCCTGAAGCAGCCGCAGTTCTCGCCGCTGAAGATGGAAGAGCAGGTCGCCGTGATCTGGGCCGGCACCAACGGCTATCTCGACGCGCTCCCGGTTTCCAAGGTTCGCGCCTTCGAGGACGGTCTGCTGTCGCTGCTGCGCGGCAAGAATGCCGACATCCTCGACTCGATCCGCGATACCCGCGACCTCAACGACGAAACTGCCGCCAAGCTCAAGGCAGCCGTCGAAGGCTTCGCGAAGACCTTCGCGTAACATCGACTGTCATGGCCGGGTTCGCCCGGCCATCGACGTGTTGATGCGGTATCAAATTGTAGCTGCCCGGCACACGGCCGGGCATGACGATCCAGAGGTTCGCGATCCACCCGATGGTGTGATCGCCGGGGTGGACTGAGAATGGCCTCACTGAAAGACATGCGCGTCCGCATCGCCTCGACGAAGGCGACGCAGAAGATCACCAAGGCCATGCAGATGGTCGCGGCGTCGAAGCTGCGCCGTGCGCAGAGCGCCGCCGAAGCTGCACGCCCTTACGCCGAGAAGATGGATGCGGTGATCGCGTCGATCGCCGGCGCCTCCACCGGTGGCGGTGGCCCGCAGCTGCTGGTCGGCAACGGCAAGGATCAGACGCATCTGCTGCTCGTCTGCACGGGCGAGCGCGGCCTGTCCGGCGCGTTCAACTCGTCGATCGTGCGTCTCGCCCGCGAGCGCGCCCAGGCGCTGCTGGCCCAGGGCAAGACCGTCAAGATCTTCTGTGTCGGCCGCAAGGGCTATGAGCAGCTGCGCCGCCAGTTCGACAAGCACATCATCGAGCACATCGAACTGCGCTCGGTGCGTCAGCTCGGCTTCGTCAATGCGGAAGACATCGCCAGGAAGGTGATCGCCCGCTTCGAAGCCGGCGAGTTCGATGTCGCCACGCTGTTCTATTCGCGATTCAAGTCGGTCATCTCCCAGATCCCGACCGCCCAGCAGATCATCCCGCTGGAGGTCACCGCGCCGGCCGAGACCAAGGGCCCGACCCCGGTTTACGACTACGAGCCGGCGGAAGACGAGATCCTCGACGGTCTGCTGCCGCGCAATCTCGCGGTTCAGATCTTCCGCGCGCTGCTGGAAAACAACGCATCGTTCTACGGCGCCCAGATGAGCGCGATGGACAACGCGACCCGCAATGCCGGCGACATGATCCGCAAGCAGACCCTCGTTTACAACCGGACCCGTCAGGCCCAGATCACGAAAGAACTCATCGAGATCATTTCGGGCGCCGAGGCCGTCTAACCAATTCAACCACTTTACGGCCTGCCGCAGGCCGATCCGCACTTCAAGGAGATAGTTTCCATGGCTGCTGCCAATCAAACCGGACGCATCACCCAGGTCATCGGCGCCGTCGTCGACGTGCAGTTCGAAGGCCATCTGCCCGCCATTCTGAACTCGCTCGAGACCAAGAACGGCAACAACCGTCTGGTGCTCGAAGTCGCCCAGCATCTCGGTGAATCGACCGTCCGCGCCATCGCGATGGACACCACCGAAGGTCTGGTCCGTGGCCAGGAAGTCACCGACACCAACGCCCCGATCACCGTCCCGGTCGGTGAAGGCACCCTCGGCCGCATCATCAACGTCATCGGCGAGCCGATCGACGAAGCCGGTCCGGTGAAGTCGGAAGCCCGTCGCCCGATCCACGCGAATGCGCCGGAATACACCGAGCAGTCGACCGAAGCTGAAATTCTCGTCACCGGCATCAAGGTCGTCGACCTGCTGGCTCCCTACGCCAAGGGCGGCAAGATCGGCCTGTTCGGCGGCGCCGGCGTGGGCAAGACCGTTCTCATTCAGGAACTGATCAACAACGTCGCCAAGGCGCACGGTGGTTATTCGGTGTTCGCCGGCGTCGGCGAGCGTACCCGTGAAGGTAACGACCTCTATCACGAGTTCATCGAGTCCAACGTGAACAAGAAGGGCGGCGGCGAAGGCTCGAAGTGCGCCCTCGTGTTCGGCCAGATGAACGAACCTCCGGGCGCCCGCGCCCGCGTCGCGCTCACCGGTCTGACCATCGCGGAAGACTTCCGCGACAAGGGCCAGGACGTGCTGTTCTTCGTCGACAACATCTTCCGCTTCACCCAGGCGGGTTCGGAAGTGTCGGCGCTGCTCGGCCGTATTCCTTCGGCGGTGGGCTATCAGCCGACGCTCGCGACCGACATGGGCGCGCTGCAGGAGCGCATCACCACCACCACCAAGGGTTCGATCACCTCGGTGCAGGCCATTTACGTGCCGGCCGACGACTTGACCGACCCGGCGCCGGCCGCTTCGTTCGCGCATCTTGACGCGACCACCACGCTGTCGCGCTCGATCGCCGAAAAGGGCATCTATCCGGCGGTTGACCCGCTCGACTCGACCTCGCGCATGCTCTCCCCGCTGGTTGTCGGCGAAGAGCACTACGCCGTCGCCCGTCAGGTGCAGCAGGTGCTCCAGCGCTACAAGGCGCTGCAGGACATCATCGCCATTCTCGGCATGGACGAACTGTCCGAAGAGGACAAGCTGGCCGTGGCCCGCGCCCGCAAGATCGAGCGCTTCATGTCGCAGCCATTCCACGTCGCTGAAATCTTCACCGGCTCGCCGGGCAAGTTTGTCGACCTCGCCGACACCATCAAGGGCTTCAAGGGCCTGGTGGAAGGCAAGTACGATCACCTGCCGGAAGCGGCCTTCTACATGGTCGGCACGATCGAAGAAGCCGTCGAGAAGGGCAAGAAGCTGGCTGCTGAAGCCGCTTAACTTTCTTACCCTCCCCCCTAGCGCAGCAAAGCTGCGCGGGGTGGGGAGGGTCGGCGCTGTTGCGCCGGGGTGGGGCAGCTACAAGCTCCTTCGCCCGCGGCACCCCCACCCCGGCCCTCCCCACAAGGGGGAGGGAGAAGTAAGCCGAGAACCCGGATATTCCCATGGCCACCTTCCACTTCGATCTCGTCTCGCCGGAACAGCTGGCCTTCTCGGGCCAAGTTGAGCAGGTCGATATTCCCGGCGCCGAAGGCGATGTCGGCATCATGGCTGGCCATTCGCCGGCGGTGATCGCGCTTCGCCCGGGAATCATGACCGTCACGACCGGCGGCAAGCAGGAAAAGATCATCGTACTCGGCGGCATTGCCGAGGTCTCGGAGAAGGGCCTGACCGTGCTGGCAGATACCGCCACTTCGGTTTCCGAACTCGATCGTGAAGCCTTCGCGAAGGACATCGAGGAAATGGAAGAGAAGCTGTCCGGCAAGGAGGGCAACGCCCTCGACCGCGCCATCGAGCGTCTCGACCAGTTCAAGGTCATCCAGCAGAACATCACCTCGACGGCCATGCACTAAGCGCTGGACGCAGAGAGATACAAAAAGCCCCGGCAGCGATGCCGGGGCTTTTTTCTTGGAATGGCGCGGCTGCAGCCGGGGTGAAGCGAAGCGTAACCCGGGGACCGGCGTTTCAACGATCTCTGCTGTCCCCGGATTGCGCTGCGCTCCATCCGGGCTACGAAACTAAGCGCTTTGCTGCACCGGCACGGTCGCGCCTTCCACCGTCGCATGAAGATGCGCGACGAGCCCGTCCTCGAGTCGCAGCTTCGACGCCAGCTGCGCCAGATAGGCCCGCTCCGCGGGATGATCGAGGTCGATCGCGAGCAGCGACACCGTGTAGATCTCGGCAGCCTCTTCCGGCGTCCGTGCGGCGCCGGCGACGGCATCGACATTAAACGGCGCACGCAGTTCGTCCATGACGAAGGCCTTGTCGTCGGCCGAGAGAGACATCCGATCCATCTGCGTGAAGATGTTGGTCTGCTCGGTCGCATCGATATGACCATCGGCCTTGGCCGCGGCGATCATCGCGCGCAACAGATTGCGGCTGAGCGATTGCTGGTCGGCCGGCTGCGACGGATTGAATGGCGTGTCGCTCGGCGGCGGCAACAACGGCGTCTCGGTCGCCACCGTAGGCGTCGCCTGCTTGCCGGCCTGGTAGTTCTGATAGGCGCGGTAAGCGAGCGCGCCGGCAACCGCCATGCCGCCATAGGTCAGCGCACTGCCGGCAATCTTGCGGCCCTTCTTGGAGCCGAGCAGCAGACCGGCAATGCCGCCGGTCACGGCGCCGCCGCCAAAGCCGCCGAGGAGGCCGCCTGCCTTCTGCAGCAGGTCACTGCCGCCGGCGCCGCCAAACTGGCCAAACGGCCCGCCGGAAGGCTGGCCCTGATCGCGCTGGTTGGGATTGCCCTGATTCAGCCCGCCGATGAACTGGTCCAGCAGGCTCTTGGGGTCGAACATCGTGTGATTCCTCGTTTGTTACGAGGGACGACGTAGGCGGCGATCACGACGATGAAAGGACGGGGCGCTGCGGCCAGATGTCCTGCGACCGGATGGACCAATTCATGTCGGGAATCGCAAAAATTCGCGTTATCAATAGCTTACCGCAGCTCTGCTGCAGCTCATACCGCAGCAAATCGCGCAAACTCCGCAGCGACGGCGCGATACACGTCCCGCCGGAACGGCACCACGAGCTCGGCGACGCGATCCAGCCGCTCCCAGCGCCAGGCGTCGAACTCCGCAGGTTGTCCGTTGCGCGGTGTCAGCGGATCCACCTCGGCATCGTCGCCGGTAAACTTCACGGCGAACCATTTCTGCCGCTGGCCGCGAAATGCCGCGAAGCGATGGGTGGGATCGTCATGCGGGATGAAGTCATAGGTCATCCAGCCGGTCTCGCCGAGATAGTCGGCATGGGTGACGCCGGTCTCCTCCCAGAGTTCGCGCATCATGGCGACACGCGGGTCTTCCTCGGGATCGACGCCGCCCTGCGGCATCTGCCATTCGAGGCCGGGCAGGATGATCTCCGGCCCGTCATCCTTGAAACGGCGGCCGATCAGCACCTTGCCTTCATGATTGAACAGCGCGATGCCCACATTGGGGCGATAGGGGCGGGTGTCCTCTGTCACCGCGTCACACGCCTGCGAGGTTCGAAAATTCCTTCACCACCCGCTCATAGACCGGGCGCTTGAACGGCACGATCAGCTCGGGGAGATTCTTCATCGGCTCCCAGCGCCAGCTGACGAATTCAGCCTTGTGGCCCTGCGGCGGATGCTGGACGTTGATTTCCTTCTCGTCACCGGTGAAGCGGATCGCGAACCAGCGCTGCCGCTGACCGCGATAGCGGCCCTTCCAGGTGCGTCCGGCCACCGTGCGGGGAATGTCGTAGATCAGCCATTCCGGCACTTCGCCGAGCTTCTCGACGGATTTGACGCTGGTCTCTTCGTAAAGCTCGCGCTTGGCGGCTTCCCAGGTGTCTTCGCCCGGATCGACACCGCCCTGAGGCATCTGCCAGACATGGGTTTCGTCAACATGCTCGATGCCGCCGGCGCGCCGGCCGATGAAGACGTGTCCCTGCTGATTTAGCAGCATGATGCCAACGCAGGTTCGGTAGGGCAGGTCTTCGTAACGCGTCATTCCATGCTTTCTTGGCCCTGCTGGCCTTCTTGCGTCCCCCTGAGGCCGTGCATGCGCTCCGATGAATCCGAACCGCAGGCCTCCCGACGCTAGCTCGATTTTGATTTCAAGATCGCGGTTGTCAATGGCACCAGCATGATCCCGCGCGATTCCAGCGATTTCGCCCAAGCCGCTATTTTCTCGATGGAAATCGGCAGCGCCGACGCCGTACCGACAGCAAAGCCGCGCTCTTTTGCGAGGCCTTCCAGCCTGCCCAGCGCCTTGTCGATCTCGGCCGAACTCGGCGCAGCATCCACGGTCACGTCGGCCCGCGCGAACGGCATGCCCAGCGCCTCGGCGGCCGCCGGTGCCACGCTGCGCGAGGACGAGCCGTCGTCGAACAGCGCCAGGCCGCGCTTGTTGGTTTCCTTCGCGATCGCCTGCATCGCCGTATCCGTGGCGATGAACCGCGCGCCCATGAAGTTGCCGACGCCGACATAGCCCTGGAAACGGCTCAGGTGCCACATCATGCGGTCGATGTTCTGCTCGGGCGTGGCGGAGGACAGCAGTGTCTGCGGGCCGGGATCGTTGTCGGGATAGTCGAACGGCTCCATCGGCAGCTGCAACAGCACCTCATGGCGTCCCGCACGGGCGCGCTCGACGAGCTTGCCGGGGTCGGAGCCATAGGGCGTGAAGGCCAGCGTCACCGCCGGCGGCAGTTTGGTGATGGATTCGATGGTCTTGGCCGCGCCGACCCCGAGGCCGCCGATCACGATGGCGATGCTTGGCGTCTTCATTGCCTTGGCGCGCTCGGCATCCGAGCCGGCGGCATAGACATTGACCGGCTTCAGGCCACCGGCGGCGATCGGCACCATGCCGTAGCGCGACTGTTCGAGCAGTTTCTGGTCGATGCCAGCCATCATGGCCGGTGCGTCGGGCGATCCGCTTTCCGCACCATTTGTGGCGACGACCACGTTCTGGCGGGCGCCGCTGGAGCCATCGATGATGGTGATGGTTTTCTGGCCCGGCGCGTCGGCAGCCTTGGCGGTGTCCGCTGTGCCGTGCTTGACCTCGACCTGCGCCATGGCGGGAGGCTTCGCCGCTGTGGCTGTCTCGGGGGGCGTGATGGCGACGCGAGCGACGGGCTCGCCGCCCATCGGATCCATGTGGAAGATGGCAACGCCGGCAAAGCCGAGCAGCGGCACCGCAAGCGCGCCAGCTGCCAACTGCGTTCCGGTCAAGGGCAGCCGGAACCGGCGCTTGCGCACCGATTTCTGTCCAAGCGGGGCGCTCAGATCGTCCGCCGACACGGCCATGGGTCTCCCGAATCAATCGGCAGACCATAGCATGGTGCTCCCTACAAAAAGCTCTGCGGATCGACGTCGACTTCCAGCTTCAGATTGCCGGTCGCCTTCGGCGCATGGGCCAGCCAGTCCCGCAGATAGGCGGACAGGTCGACATTGCGGGCCGATTTCACCAGCAGGCGGAACCGATAACGCCCCTTGATCACCGCCAGCGGCGCCTCGGCGGGGCCGAGCACCAGGATGCGCTCGTCGATCGGCGCCGTCGCCGCGATTTTTCGCGCAAAGCCTTCCGTCATCGGGCGGTCGCCGCCCGAGACGATCAGGGCCACCAGCCGCCCGAATGGCGGATACATCGCGCGTTCTCGGGATTCGATCTCGTTGTCGTAGAACGCCTCGCGGTCATTGGCGACCAGCGCCTTCATCACCGGATGCTCGGGCTGATGCGTCTGCAGATAGCCGACGCCGCGGCCCTGTTCACGGCCGGCGCGGCCGATCACCTGGTTGAGCATCTGGAACGTGCGCTCCGCCGCCCGCGGATCGCCATTGCCGAGGCCGAGATCGGCATCGATGACGCCGACGAGATTAAGCCGCGGGAAGTTGTGCCCCTTGGCGACGAGTTGGGTGCCGATGATGACATCGACACGGCCTTCGGCGATCTCGTTGAGCTCGGCGCGCATGGATTCCACCGAGGTGATGAGATCGCTCGACAGCACCATGGTGCGCGCGCCCGGAAACAGGTCCGCCGCCTCTTCCTGCAGGCGCTCGACACCGGGGCCGATGGCGGCCAGCGATTCCTCGGCACCGCAATGCGGGCATTTGTGCGGGCGTGGCTCCGAGAAGCCGCAGTGATGGCAGACAAGGCGCTGGCGAAAGCGATGATCGACCAGCCACGCATCGCAGATGGTGCAGGCGAAGCGATGGCCGCAGCCACGGCACAGCGTGAGCGGCGCGTAGCCACGGCGATTGAGAAACAGCAATGCCTGTTCCTCGCGCTGGATCGCCTGTACGATCTTTTCGGCAAGACGTGGCGCGATGAAACGGCCGCGCGACGGGCCCTCGCGGCGCAGATCGATGGCCTCGATATGCGGCATATGCTGGCCGCCGAAGCGCGAGGGAAGTGCGATGCGTTGATAGCGCCCCTTTCGCGCGTTCACTTCGGATTCGACCGAGGGCGTGCCTGACGCCAGCACCACGGGAATCTTCGCGATGGAGGCGCGCACCACCGCCATGTCGCGCGCGTGATAATGCGCGCCTTCGTCTTGCTTGTACGCCTGGTCGTGTTCTTCATCGACGATGATGAGGCCTAGCTTTGCGTAAGGCAGGAACAGCGCCGAGCGCGCGCCGACTACTACATGCGCGGTGCCATTGGCGATCGCCGCCCAGTTGCGCGCGCGGGTGCGCGGCGTCAGTTCGGAATGCCACTCCATCGGCCGGACGCCGAAGCGTTTGGCGAAGCGTTCGAGAAACTGCCCGGTGAGGGCGATTTCCGGCATCAGGATCAGCACCTGTTCGCCGCGCCGGATGATTTCGGAGACCGCCTCGAAATACACTTCGGTCTTGCCGGAGCCGGTGACGCCGTCGAGCAGCGCAGCCTGAAACGCGCCTGATGACGCAAGCTTGCGCATGGCCGTGGCCGCCACAGCCTGAGCCGGCGAAAAGTCCGGCTCGACAAAGGCGGGATCGGGCGGCGGAGGCGGCAAAGGCGGCGGCATCACCTCGATGGCCAGCGTGCCTTCATCGACAAGTCCATCGACCACCCCGCCACTGACGCCGGCTTCCTTTGCTGCATCCGACTTGGCGCGCAAAAGCCCGTCCGAAAGCAGTTCGACCAGCCGCGCCCGCGCCGGTGTCATCCGCTTCGGCACCTCGCCGACCAGGCGGACGCCGAGACGCACGCGTTCCGGGCCGAGATGCTCGCCCATGCGCAGCGTCATGCGCATCACCATGCCGCGCGGCGACAGCGTGTAGTTGGCGACCCAGTCGACGAGCTGGCGCAGTTCCGGTTTTAGCGACGGCACGTCGAGCTTCTCGCTGACTTCCTTCAGCCGGTTATGCAGGCGCGGATCGGGATTGGCGTTTTCCGCCCAGACCACGCCGATGACCTGACGCGGACCCAGGGGCACGGTGACGACATCGCCGGGCGCAAGCTCCACCCCGCGGGGGACCTTGTAGGAATAGGCGTGATCCAGCGCCACCGGCACCAGCACATCGACGATCCCCGACGAGGATGGGGTGCGTGGGGCTGAACTCATGGGCGGAATCGGAACTCGCGAGGCAAGAATCTGGGAGCAAGGGAATGCCCAATTTAGGCGTCATGCTGCCCTGAGGCCAGCGGTTCACCAATGCGAAACCGGCACCCGTGATAATCGCGGCTCATTCTGCAGGATCGCCCGATGGCCAAAGTCGCGAAAACCGCCCCCGTGGAGGCCAGACAGCCGGCCGTCGAGCTGATCTGCGCGGACGCTGACCTCTCGCATCAGATGACACGCTGGCTGGCGCATCTGCGCGCCGAGCGCCGGCTGTCGCCGAAGACGCTGGAAGCCTATGCGCGGGATGTCCGCCAGTTCATGTTCTTTCTCGCCGATCACTGGGGCGGGCTGGTGAGCCTATCGCGTTTCGGCAAGCTCGCGGCGAATGACGTGCGTGCTTTCATGGCGGCGCGGCGTGGGGACGATATCGCCGGCCGCTCGCTGATGCGCGCGCTGGCGGGGCTGCGGTCCTTCGCCCGTTTTCTCGAGCGCGAAGGGCTCGGCTCGGTCGGAGCTCTCTCCTCGATTCGCGCCCCGAAAATTGGCAAGAGCCTGCCAAAACCGCTGCAGATGGCCTCCGCCAAGCGTCTCGCCGATGCCGATGAGCGCGCCGGCGAGAATCGTGACCCGTGGATCTGGGCGCGCGATGCCGCCGTGATGGCGCTGCTCTATGGCTCCGGCCTGCGTATTTCCGAAGCGCTCGGCCTGAAGCGCCGGGACGTACCGGCGCCGGGCAAGGGTGATGTGCTGATCGTCAATGGCAAGGGCAACAAGACCCGCATGGTGCCGGTGCTGCACAATGTGCTGGAGCTGATTGCGGAATACGCCACCATGTGTCCGCATCCGCTACCGGCGGAGGGGCCGATATTCGTCGGTGCCCGTGGTGGCCCGCTGTCGCCCAGAATCATCCAGCTCACCATGGAGCGGATGCGCGGGGCGCTCGGTCTGCCCGACAGCGCCACCCCGCATGCCTTGCGGCATTCCTTTGCCACCCATCTGTTAACCCGCGGCGGCGACCTGCGTGCGATCCAGGAATTGCTGGGTCATGCCTCGCTGTCGACCACGCAGATCTACACCGGGATCGATACCGAACGCCTGTTCGAGGTCTACAAGACGGCTCATCCGCGGGCGTAGGGCGGATAAGCCGAAGGCGTCATCCGCCGGCCGAGGTCGTGTGGTGAAGAATGGCGGATAACGCTCCGCTCATCCGCCCTACGGCAGCTTCGTCATCGCCACATTGTCCTTGCATGCGACAATCTGTTCGGCCAATGCTCGGCCGCTTTTGCCATCGCTTTTGCCTTGGGGGACCTGATGGGCGCGCATGAAAGTATGGAGCACGCGGAGCATGCCGAGCATGCATCGGGCTCTAACAAGAAGATCGCATTGCTGATTTCGCTGCTGGCGCTGTTCCTGGCGTTCTCGGAAACACTCGGCAAGGGCGCGCAGACCGAATCGATCAGCAAGAATGTCGAGGCATCGAATCTCTGGGCCTTCTTCCAGGCCAAGAGTGTCCGCCGCACCGTGGTACAGGCGACCTCGGAACACGCCAAGCTCAGCCTCGGCCTGATGGGCGACGATGCCGCCAAGGCCGCACTGGCCAAGCAGATCGACGACTGGAACAAGACCGCTCAGCGCTATCGCAACGAGCCGGAGACCGGCGAAGGCTCCGAACAGCTCGCCGCCCGCGCCAAGGAAGCCGAGCACAAGCGCGATCTCGCGCTGGCCCGCTATCATCACTACGAGGTCGCGTCGGCGGCCTTCCAGATCGGCATCGTGATGGCGTCGGCGACGATCATCACCGGCATGCTCGTGCTGTCCTGGGTCGCCGGCGTGCTTGGCCTCGCCGGCATTGCCTTCATGGCGATCGGCCTGTTCGCACCGCATGCGGTGCATTTGATGTAGTCTCGGCTGTCATTGCGAGGAGCAAAGCGACGAAGTAATCCAGAAAACCGCAAGCAAGACTGGATTGCTTCGCCGAAGCAAAATCAGCGAATCTGATTTTGCAGGGCTCGCAATGACGACGGAGCCTTAGTTACTTTTACACAACGCAAGTACCGCATCGGCAAACTCCCGTGGCTTTTCCTGCGGGACATTGTGCCCGGCATCGGCGATTACGCGGCGCTCATAGGGGCCGGTAAAGTAGCGGCCGTGATTCTCCGAGCTGCTCACCAGCCCGACCCCGTCATCGGCGCCATGCAGTACGATGGTCGGCACGCTGATCGCAGGCTGCGCCGACAATCTTTCCTCCACAGAATCATAGCGGGGATCGCCGGCCACGCTAGCGGTGCGGTGCATGTAGGAGTGCACGACCACATCGACGAAATCCTCGTTGTCGAATGACGGCGCCGTGCGGGCGAAGGTCTCGTCGTCAAAATCCCATGGCGGCGACCACATCTTCCAGAGCAACTTGCTGATAGCAGCCCGGTTCTGCACCAGCCCGTTCCGGCCGCGTTCGGTGTGGAAATAATATTGATACCACTGCCGCGCCTCCTGCTCCGGCGATACCGGCGTCGTGGCCTTGGTCAGATCCTGAATGTTGTAGCCGGTGCAACTCACCAGCCCATGCACGCGCTCCGGCCACAATGCCGAGACAACACAGGCCGCGCGCCCGCCCCAGTCATAGCCGGCAACGACAGCCTTCTCGATCCGCAAGGAGTCCATGAAATCGAGCAGGTCCTGCCCGAGCGCGCCCTGTTGGCCGGAGCGGATCGTGTCCTGCGACAGAAACCGTGTCGGGCCATAGCCGCGCAGATAGGGCACGAGGGTGCGGAAACCGGCGTCGTTGATCAGCGCGACTGCGTCGTCATAGCCACGGATGTCATAGGGAAAGCCGTGCAGCAGGATCACCGGGATGCCGCCGCCGGGGCCGCTCTGTTCATAGGCGATATCGAGCAGGGGAGTGCGGATATGTGCAAGCTCAGCCAAGTCCGATCTCCCTGTTGTTCTCTATTTGTTGGAGCATGATCTTGTCCGAAAACCGGCGTCCACTTTTCGGGATCATGCTCTAGCGAGGCGCATGCGCCCGGTGTCGAAGGCGTTGAACGAGGCGCATCCAGCGTGAGGATGGCCCACGCAGAGATGCGACCATCGCCTTGATGCGCGACATGACCGGTGAAACGAAGTCATGCGCGCGCTGGCGGATATCGATCAGGAATGTGTAGAGCGCACGAAACCAGCCGATCTGCAACAGCTTGTCGCGTGTCACGTCGAACGAAAAAGCCAGCACGCCCATGCCGACGAATTTCGACGCAACGATCAGGATGATCGCGCTGATCCAGAGATGATGGGCGAGCAGATAGACTTCGGCGAATTTCAGCGGCACCAGCAGTAGAGCCACCGGCACGATGAAAACGAGCAGCGAGGGATAGGGCGAGAGCCCCGCCACCTTCGCTGCGCACCATGCCTTGAAGGCACGCAGCGGAATGAGGGCGACGACGCGTGCAACGACCGGTTCGAGATGATCCCACAGCCACGCTTCGATCAGGAAGATCAAGGCGAGCAGGAACCAGAACGGCTGCAACACGCGTCGCATCATCAGCAAAGGTCTCCGTGCCGGCTTAACAAAAAGCCGGCCGAAGCTCACATATGGATGGCGCGCTTGCCGGCCGCAAGCGCGGCTTCCTTCACGGCTTCCGAGCGGGTCGGATGCGCGTGGCAGGTGCGGGCCAGATCCTCGGCGGAACCACCGAACTCCATCAGCACGCAGCACTCATGGATCATTTCGCCGGCTTCGCGGCCGACGATGTGCACGCCGAGCACGCGATCGGTCTTGGCGTCGGCCAGGATCTTCACGAAGCCATCGGTGGTCTGGTTGACCTTCGAGCGGCCATTGGCGGTGAAGGGGAACTTGCCGACGGTGTAGTTGACGCCCGCGGCCTTGAGTTCTTCCTCGGTCTTGCCGACCGCCGCGACTTCCGGCGTGGTGTAGACGACGCCCGGGATGACATCATAGTTCACATGACCCGCCTGGCCGGCGAGGATTTCAGCGCAAGCCACGCCTTCGTCTTCCGCCTTGTGCGCGAGCATCGGACCGGCGACTACGTCGCCGATGGCGTAGACGCCCTTCACATTGGTCGCGAAGTGATGGTCGATCTTGACGCGGCCACGCTCATCCAGCTCGACGCCGGCTTCCTTCAAGCCGAGGCCGGCGGTGTAGGGAGTGCGGCCGATGGCGACGAGGATGACGTCGGCTTCGAGCGCTTCGGCAGCACCGCCTGCGGCAGGCTCGATATTCGCCTTCAGCACCTTGCCCGACGAATCAACGCCGGTGACCTTGGCGCCGAGCTTGAAGGTCATGCCCTGCTTCTCCAGCATGCGCTGGAACTGTTTGGCGACTTCGCCGTCCATGCCGGGCAGGATGCGATCGAGGAATTCAACCACCGTCACCTGCGCGCCGAGGCGGCGCCACACCGAGCCGAGCTCGAGGCCGATCACGCCGGCGCCGACCACGATCAGCTTTTCCGGCACCTTCTCCAGCGACAGCGCGCCGGTGGACGACACGATACGCTTCTCGTCGATCTCGATGCCCTTCAGGTTGGCGACAGCCGAACCCGAAGCGATGACGATGTTCTTGGTCTCCAGCGTCTGCGCCTTGCCGTCAGCGCCTGATACTTCGACCTTGCCGGTGCCGAGAACCTTGCCGGTGCCGGCGACGACATCGATCTTGTTCTTCTTCATCAGGAATTCGACGCCCTTGACGTTGCCGTCAATGCCCTGCTGCTTGAAGTTCATCAGCGCGGGGAGGTCGAGCTCGGGCTTGGGCACCTTGATGCCCATCTTGCCGAAGGAGTGGCCGGCTTCCTCGAACAGTTCGGACGAATAGAGCAGCGCCTTGGACGGCATGCAGCCGACATTCAGACAGGTGCCACCCAGCGTGCTGTTCTTCTCGACGACGGCGACCTTCATGCCGAGCTGTGCAGCGCGGATCGCGCAAACATAGCCTCCGGGGCCGGTGCCGATGACGACGAGATCGTAAGTAGCCATGATGAAGTCCTGTGGTGCTTGGAAGTAAAGGTGATGTTGGTGCGGGAGGGCTAACGCCCGCCCGACACGTCGAGAATGGATGACGTGACGTAAGACGCGTCGTCGGACAGCAGCCAGACGATCGCATTGGCGATTTCATCGGCTGTGCCAACGCGCTTCATCGGCACATGGACAGCGAGACGATGCGCGCGGTCGGGCTCGCCGCCGCTGGCGTGAATTTCGGTGTCGATCAGGCCCGGACGCAGGCCGACGACACGAATGCCTTCGGTGGCGACTTCCTGGCTGAGGCCGATCGTGAATGTATCGATCGCGCCCTTTGATGCCGCGTAATCGACATAAGTATTGGCCGAGCCGAGCTTCGCAGCGACCGATGACAGGTTGACGATGACACCACCCTTGCCGCCATGTTTCGTGGACATGCGCTTCACCGCCTCGCGGGCGCACAGGAAGCTGCCGGTGACATTGACCGCCATCATGCGGTTGATGCGCTCGGCGGTCATGTCCTCGACGCGGATGCTGGGGCCGACGATGCCGGCATTGTTGACCAGCGCACCGAGCGGGCCGAACGCATCGGCTGCCTTGAACAGCGCGAGGATATCGGCTTCCGAGCCGACATCGCACTTCACGGCGATGGCCTTGCCGTTGCCGGCTTCGATCTGCGCGACGACCTCGTCAGCTGCAGCCTTGTTGCTGGCATAGGCGACCACGACCCTGAAGCCCTGTGCCGCTGCCTTGAGCGCCGTCGCGCGGCCGATGCCGCGGCTGCCGCCGGTGATGATGACAACGCTATCGGTCATGCGGATCTCCCGGTGAGTGCGGCGTTGAAGGACCAGATGTGTCCGAACGGATCGCGGATCGTGCCGTAACGGGCGCCCCAGAAAACATCCTGCGGTGCCATCACGATGGCAGCCCCGGCTGTCGCTGCGCGGGCGACCGCGGCATCGACATCGGTCGGCGCGGGCAGATTGATATTGATCGTCATGCCGGCGCCGCCGCGGGTCTGCGGCGACAGGACATGGCCGCCAAACTCGGGAAACTCGTCATGCAGCATCACTTCGCTGCCGAACATCTCGATATTGGCGTGCATCACGCGCTGGCCGTCGTCGGCCATGGCGTGGAACGAACACTTCGCTGCGAAAGCCTTCTCGTAGAAGGCAATCGCTTCAAGCCCACCCTTGACGCAAAGGTGGGCCTGAATGGGCGGAGGGTTCGGTCCGAACGCCATCAGGGCCTCTCGATCAGAGATCCAGAACGAGACGTGCCGGATCTTCCAGGCTTTCCTTGACGCGGACCAGGAAGGTCACCGCTTCCTTGCCGTCGATCACGCGGTGATCGTAGCTCAGCGCCAGATACATCATCGGACGGATCTCGATCTTGCCGCCGACCACGACCGGACGTTCCTGGATCTTGTGCATGCCGAGAATGCCGGCCTGCGGCGCGTTCAGGATCGGGGTCGACATCAGCGAGCCGTAGATGCCGCCATTGGTGATGGTGAAAGTGCCGCCCTGCATTTCGTCGATCTTGAGCTGGCCGTCACGGGCACGACGACCGAAGTCGGCGATGTCCTTCTCGATCTGCGAGATCGACTTGGTGTCGCATTCGCGCACGACCGGGACCACGAGGCCCTTGTCGGTGCCGACGGCGACGCCGACGTGATAGTAGTTCTTGTAGATGATGTCGCTGCCGTCGATCTCGGCATTGACCGCCGGGATGTCCTTCAGCGCCTGCACGCAGGCCTTGGTGAAGAAGCCCATGAAGCCGAGCTTGTTGCCGTGCTTCTTCTCGAACACATCCTTGTACTGCGAACGCAGCGCCATCACCGCGGTCATGTCGACCTCGTTGAAGGTGGTGAGCATCGCAGCGGTGTTCTGCACGTCCTTGAGGCGGCGGGCGATGGTCTGACGCAGGCGCGTCATCTTCACGCGCTCTTCGCGGGCCGCATCATCGGCCGGCGAAGCGGCGCGCACCTGCACGGCAGCGGCCGGCTGGTTGACCGGGGTTGGCGAAGACGCAGCCTTCTCGATGGCGGCAAGCATGTCGCCCTTGGTCACGCGGCCATCCTTGCCGGTGCCGGCAACACCGGCGGCATCGACGCCGCTCTCGGCCGAGAGCTTGCGCACCGACGGCGCCTGCGGGGTGTCGGCAGCGAGGGTCTTCGACGGTGCAGCGGCGGCTGCGGCCGGGGCAGCAGCAGCAGCGGGTGCCGGAGCAGCTTCAGCCTTCGGCGCAGCAGCGGCCGGCTTGGCGCCGCCGGCACCATCGGTGATCTGGCCGAGCAGCGCGCCGACGGCGACAGTCTCGCCATCCTTGGCAACGATTTCGCTCAGCGTGCCGGCCGAGGGAGCCGGGACTTCGATGGTGACCTTGTCGGTCTCGAGTTCAACCAACGGCTCGTCGACGGCAACCGCATCACCGGCCTTCTTGAACCAGCGGCCGATGGTGGCTTCGGTTACGGATTCACCGAGCGTGGGAACGCGAATTTCAGTCATGGTCTGCTTCCTGTTGCGGCCGGATGATCCGATCCGATGGCTTTCTGGATCGATCTGGCCTGAAGAAATCGAAATCTAGATTTCAAATAAGACGGGTGTGCGAATGCCCCGCGTGTCGCGGGGCACCGCAGTGATCGTGAATGCTTAGCCGAGCGCCTCATCGAGGAACGCCTTGAGCTGGGCGAGATGCTTGGACATCAAACCGGTTGCGGTCGCAGCCGAGGCGGCACGGCCGGCGTAACGCGGACGCTTGTGGGTGGCGTTGATCTGGTTGAGCACCCATTCGAGATACGGCTCGATGAAGTGCCAGCCGCCCATGTTGCGTGGTTCTTCCTGGCACCAGACGAATTCCGCGCCCTTGAAGCGGGTCAGCTCCTGCACCAGCGTCTTCAGCGGCACCGGATAGAGCTGTTCGATGCGCAGCAGATAGACGTCGTCGATGCCGCGCTTCTCGCGCTCCTCGAACAGGTCGTAATAGACCTTGCCCGAGCACAGCACGACGCGACGGATCTTGTTGTCGGGCTGCAGCTTGTCGGCATCGTCGAACAGCACGCGATGGAACGTGGAGCCGGCGCCGAGTTCGTCGAGCTTCGACACGGCGCGCTTGTGGCGCAGCAGCGACTTCGGCGTCATCACGATCAGCGGCTTGCGGATCTCGCGCTTGAGCTGGCGGCGCAGCATGTGGAAGTAATTTGCCGGGGTGGTCGGGTTGACCACCTGCATATTGTCTTCCGCGCACATCTGCAGGAAGCGCTCGAGGCGCGCCGAGGAATGCTCGGGGCCCTGGCCTTCATAGCCATGCGGCAGCAGACAGACGAGGCCCGACATGCGCAGCCACTTGCGTTCGCCCGACGAGATGAACTGGTCGAACACCACCTGAGCGCCATTGGCGAAGTCGCCGAACTGGGCTTCCCACAGGCCGAGCGTGTTCGGCTCGGCGAGCGAGTAGCCGTATTCGAAGCCGAGCACGGCTTCTTCCGACAGCAGCGAGTTGATGACTTCGTAGCGACCCTGCTTCTCGCCGAGATGATTGAACGGCGTGTAGCGGCTCTCGTCTTCCTGGTCGAACCAGACCGAGTGACGCTGCGAGAAGGTGCCGCGCTCGGAGTCCTGGCCGGACAGGCGTACGGCGTGGCCTTCTTCCATCAGCGAGCAGAACGCCAGCGCTTCGCCGGTCGCCCAGTCGATGCCTTCGCCATTGTCGATGGCCTTGGCGCGGGCGTCGAGGAAACGCTGCACAGTGCGATGGATGCGGAAACCGTCCGGCACCTTGGTGATCTTGGTGCCGATCGCGCGCAGCTTCTCGACGTCGACGCCGGTGACGCCGCGACGCGGCTCTTCGTCTTCGCCTGCGATCTTGAGGCCGGACCACTTGCCGTCCATCCAGTCGGCCTTGTTCGGCTTGTAGCTGGTGCCGGCTTCGAGCTCGGTGTCGAGCTTCGAGCGCCAGTCGGCCTTCGCCTTGTCGAAATCGGCCTGGCTGATCACGTTTTCGGCGATCAGGCGCTTGGAATAGAGATCCAGCGTGGTCTGATGTCCGCCGATCTTCTTGTACATCACCGGCTGGGTGAATGCCGGCTCGTCGCCTTCGTTATGGCCGTGGCGGCGATAGCAGAACATGTCGATGACGACAGGCTTGCGGAACTTCTGCCGGAATTCGATGGCGATCTTGGCCGCGAACACGACGGCTTCCGGATCGTCGCCGTTCACGTGGAAGATCGGCGCATCGATCATCTTCGCCACATCCGACGGATAGGGCGACGAGCGCGAATAGCGCGGATAGGTCGTGAAGCCGATCTGGTTGTTGACGATGAAGTGGATCGAACCGCCGGTGCGGTAGCCCTTCAGGTCCGACAGCGCGAAACATTCCGCAACGACGCCCTGGCCGGCGAAGGCCGCGTCGCCATGCATCAGCACCGGCAGCACCGAGACGCGCTCTTCCGGCGGATCACCATGCTGGTCCTGCTTCGCGCGCACCTTGCCGAGCACCACGGGATCGACGATTTCGAGATGCGACGGGTTGGCGGTCAGCGACAGATGGATCTTGTTGCTGTCGAATTCGCGGTCCGACGAGGCGCCGAGGTGATACTTCACGTCGCCCGAACCCTCGACTTCGTCGGGGTTCGCGGAGCCGCCCTTGAATTCGTGGAACAGTGCGCGATGCGGCTTGCCCATCACCTGGGTCAGCACGTTGAGGCGGCCGCGATGCGGCATGCCGAGCACGATTTCCTTCACGCCGAGGCTGCCGCCACGCTTGATGATTTGTTCGAGCGCAGGGATCAGCGATTCGCCGCCATCGAGGCCGAAGCGCTTGGTGCCGGTGAACTTGACGTCGCAGAACTTCTCGAAGCCGTCGGCCTCGATCAGCTTCATCAGGATGGCGCGGCGGCCTTCCGGCGTGAACGAGATTTCCTTGTCCGGACCTTCGATGCGTTCCTGGATCCAGGCCTTCTGGGCCGGGTTCGAGATGTGCATGAATTCGACGCCGAGCGTCTGGCAGTAGGTGCGCTGGAGGATCGCGACGATCTCGCGCAGCGTGCCGTATTCGAGGCCGATGACGTTATCGATGAAGATCTTGCGGTCGAGATCGGCGTCGGTGAAGCCGTAGGACTTCGGATCGAGCTCTTCGTGGTCCTTGACGCCTTCGATGCCGAGCGGATCGAGATTGGCGTGGAAATGGCCGCGCATGCGGTATGCGCGGATCAGCATGAGGGCGCGGACCGAATCGCGCGTGGCCTGGATCAGGTCGCCGACTGGAACCTTGTCGCCCTTCTCGGCCTTGGCGGCGAGCTTGGCGCCGACGGCCTTCTCGACCTTGGCCCAGTTGCCATCCAGCGCATGGGTCAGATCGTCATTCGGCGTGACCGGCCAGTTGGTCTTCTCCCAGGACGGGCCGGCCGCATTCTGCTGCACGTCGGCGGAGTTGTCCTTCAGGCTCTTGAAGAACTCCTGCCACTCGGCGTCGACCGAGGAGGGGTCCTTTTCGAACCGGGCGTAGAGATCGTCGATATAGGTGGCATTGGCGCCCTGAAGGAAGGAAGAGAGGGCAAAGGCGGCGTTCGCGTCCTGGCGAGACATTCTGGCGTCCTGAATTGTTCTAGTCGCGCGGCATTTCGGGCGAGGATTTGGCCCTTATACGGACCGAACCTTATGCGGCGACCTTCTAACCTATCTAGTTTGAAAGATCGCGTTAAAAACACGAAGAACTGAACAATTCGTCAATTCTATGTGCCCCGTGATTTCGTTGAGTAAACCTCAACTATTCGACGACACTAAGGTCTTCCTTTGCCAATGCGGCAGCGCCGCCCTGGAGAACGACCGTTCTCTTGCGTTTCGGCTTTGCGGGACCGCAAGCGCCGTCCAGAAGAGCGGCCGCAGCCTGGCCGGCGGCGTCGGCCACCTCGGGATCGCGGGTAACCATGGCGGCGACGATGGCGCCGTCCATGAGCAGGCCGATCTGATGCGCGAGAGCATCCGGCCGGGCCGCGCCCGCAGCGCCGGCCAGCTCGCCTATGTGCTTGAGAACAAACATCTTATGCTGGATCGTGAGATCACGAAGCCGGGTCTCGTCCTTGGGATGTTCGCCCACGGCATTGATGAAGACACAGCCGGTATAGCTCTCCTCGCCGAACCACTTTTTCAGCGCCGGGAAGATGGCGTCGAGTTTTTCGCGCGGCGTCGCCGGCGTCTCGATGGCCGCAAGAAACCAGGCGCGCCAGCTCCTGCCTTCGGTCTCGAGCACGGCCTCGACCAGATCTCCCTTTGATTTGAAGATCTTGTAGAGCGTCGTCTTGGCCGTTCCGGCCTCGGCCACGATGGCGTCGATGCCGGTGGCGTTGATGCCGTTCTTGCAGAACAGCCGCGTCGCCGCGTCCATCAATCGGTCGCGCGGCGTGGTTTTCTCGGCGTCCTGGGGCATCGGATCGGTCATTGCCGCGTCAATATGACATGCGCCGACGCCGGCGCAAGCGAGCCCCGGCGATCTGACCAAGATTCGAGCGTTTGGCTGGCGAATCGGCAGGGGTGATCGCCATTTGGGCGCTCCTACAATCAGCCGCCTCTGCGTAACTGCCTGAAATCATTGATGGTGGCCTTCCTCGTCCGTCTGGCACGCGCCCTGCATAGATACAGACCGTTCTGTATCTTTTTCTGAAGGGAGACGTCCATGACCGCTGTTGCCGCCAAGACCGCTCTGACCGGCTGCCTGGCACCGATCGACAAAGGGGGCCTCGAACAGCTGATCGCCAACGGCAAGGCCAATCCGAACGTCATCAAGACGCTCAAGTGCAAGACCGTCGCCGAAGGCAAGTTCCGCCACGCCAACTACATCCGCAGCCTGCCGCCCTACATTGTCGATGAGCCGCCGGCGCTGCTCGGCGATGACACTGCGCCAAATCCGTCGGAAGCCTCATTGGCTGCGCTCGGCTCCTGCCTCGCCGTCGGCCTGCATGCCAATGCCGTGCATCGCGGCTGGACCGTCAACAAGCTCGAACTGCAGCTCGAAGGTGATCTCAACATCACGGCCGTCTGGGGCACCGGCGATATCAGCGAGAAGCCCGTCGGCTTCACCGATGTCCGCGTCAAGGTCGACATGGAATGCGAAGGCGTTCCGCAGTCGGACGTCGACGCACTCATCGACCATGTGAAGAAGTGGTCGCCCGTCGCCAACACGTTCACGCGCCCGGTCAATCTCGAAGTCACTGCGTGATTTCTCAATCGTCATTGCGAGCGTAGCGAAGCAATCCAGACTTTCTGGAAGCAAGCGCTGGATTGCTTCGTCGCAAAGGCTCCTCGCAATGACGAACTTGATCGCTTCCATGCGGGGAGATCGAGATGACTGCATCTGCAGTGCTGTTGAAGTCCGACGACGTCATCGATGAAGCCGAAACTCTCGTTGATCGCATCAATGCCGCCGCCCGGCGCGAACTCACGCCGATCGCGTTGGAGATCGACGAGGGCACGATCTATCCCGATCAGGCGCTGCGCCATCTCGGCGACATCGGCGCGTGGTCCGCACACGCCGACCTGCGCGACACCATCGCCGGCATCTCCGCCATCGGCGAGACCTGCGGCTCCACCGCCTTCATGGCGTGGTGTCAGAACACGCTCGTCTGGTACATCCTCAATTCCGACAACGCGGCGCTGAAGGCGAAATATCTGAGTGCCACGGCAAGCGGAAAGACGCTCGGTGGCACCGGCCTCTCCAACCCGATGAAGAGCTTCTTCGGCATCGAGAAGCTGAAGCTGAAAGGCAAGCGCGTCGATGGTGGCTATATCGTGCGCGGCGCATTGCCCTGGGTCTCCAATCTCGGGCCCGATCATTTGTTCGGCACGATCTTCGAGCTCGAGGAGACCGGCGAGAAGGTGATGTTCATCGCCGATTGCGCCGATGAAAACCTGTCGCTGACGCCGTGCAAGCCATTCCTCGCCATGGATGGCACCGGCACCTATGCCGTGCAGTTCCGCGACGTCTTTATCCCGGATGACCAAGTCCTCGCTTCACCAGCGATGCCGCTGGTGAAGAAGATTCGCGCAGGCTTCATCCTGATGCAGATGGGCATGGGGCTCGGCCTGATCCGCGACTGCGTCGCCATCATGGACAGCGTCAAACCGTCGCTCGCCCATGTGAACTGCTTCCTGCCGCAGCAGCCCGAGGACTTTGCGGGCCTGCTGGCGAAGATGGAAGCCGAGACGATGATGCTGGCTGCAACACCTTACGAGACCAGCAACGATTACTGGCGTGCCGTTGTCGATCTGCGCCTGCGCGCAGGCGACGCGGCGGTCGCAGCAGCCCATGCCGCGATGCTGCATTGTGGTGCGCGCGGTTATCTCAAGTCCCATCGCGCGCAGCGGCGCCTGCGCGAGGCCTATTTCGTGGCGATCGTCACTCCCGCCACCAAACAGCTCCGCAAGATGCTCGCGGACAATGCAAGCGAGCAGAAGGGAGGCAGCGCCCATTGATCCAGGTCAGGGCGCAGCGACAGACGGCTCTTCTACATCAGGTTCAACAACGGTGTTCAACTCAGTGGAGGCTTGCAATGGCAGATGTTCTCATTTCCGCAGACGACCTCGCGACGTTCATGAAGTCGGAACCTTGTGTCATCATCGACACGCGCAACCCCGATGCCTATGCGGCCGGGCATATTCCCGGCGCCGTCAATCTCCATGAGATTTTCACGTTTCTCGCGACATCCACGCCGGAAGGCATGGATGAATTGAAGAAGAAATTTGCCGAGGCCTTCGGTGGCGCTGGTCTCTCAGGCGCAGAGACTGCGGTGATTTACGAACAGTCGATGAATTCCGGCTTCGGCCAATCCTGCCGCGGCTACTTCCTGCTCGAATTCCTCGGTTATCCTAGGATCAAGGTGCTGCATGGCGGCTTCGACGCCTGGACCATGAAGGGCCTGCCGACCACCACCGATGTGCCGACGCCCACACCGGCCTCCTTCGCCATCAAGCCGGGAGCCGGCTCGATCCTGATCGACGCCGCCACCATGCAGGCGGCACTTGGCAATCCCGCCATCGCCATTCTCGATGTGCGCGACGTCGATGAATGGATCGGCGAAAGCTCGTCGCCGTATGGCAAGGATTTTTGCCCACGGATGGGCCGCATCCCCGGCGCGGTCTGGATCGAATGGTACCGCATGATGAAGCCGACCGGTGAAGGCCCGCGCTTCAAGTCGAAGAACGAGATTCTCGCCGAATGCGCGACGGTGGGCATCACGCCGTCCACGACAGTGTATCTCTATTGCTTCAAGGGGGCCCGCGCCTCCAACACGTTCCTCGCGCTGAAGAATGCCGGCGTGATGGATGTGCGGATGTATTTCGGTTCGTGGAACGAATGGAGCCGCGACGTGAAATATCCGATCGAGGAGGGCTTGCCGATGGTCGGAGAGAAGCAGGCGGTGGCGGCGTAGAGTCGAATGGCGGTCATTCCGGGGCGCGCTCATGCGCGCACCCGGAAGCCCGTCATGTCACGCTGCTACAGGATCAGGCCGCCATCCACGATGATGCTCTGGCCGACGATGTAGGACGACAATGGCGATGCGAGAAACAGCGCGGCGCCGGCCATGTCCGCCGGTGTGCCCAGGCGCTTGATCGGGATTCGTTCGAGCGCGCCTTCCAGCCGTTTGGGATTGCTCGTCGTCACCTTGGTGAGCTTGGTATCGACCAGGCCCGGCGCGATTCCGTTCACGCGTATGCCATCCTCGGCCCAGGCGACGCCCAGCGTGCGTACGAGCCCGACGGCGCCGGTCTTCGAGGCGTTATAGGAGGGATTACCCTTGGTGGCATGGAAGGCGGCCGTCGAGGACACGATGATGACATTGCCGCCGCTGGCCTTCAGTAGCGGATGGAATTTCGCGCTGCAGGCCATCAGGCTCATCAGGTTCACTTCCATGACCTTGCGAAAGCCGTCCATCGCGAATTCGGCGCGCTTGTAGAGCACGGTGCCCTGCGCCAGCACGAGCACGTCGAGCTTGCTGAAGGTCGGTTTCATCGCTTCGATCTCGGCGGCATTGCTCACATCGAGCTTCGCATAGTGCAGGCCGGTGAGGTCGGAGCCTTCTTCGCCCTTGTAGTCAGCAGCACTCGCGCGCGTGCCGTAGACATGAACCTCGGCGCCTTTCGTCCGAAAAGCATGCGCGATCCCGTTGCCGATGCCGCTCGATCCTCCGACGACGAGGACGGTCTTGCCGGTGAAATCCAGCTCGTTCATGGCGTTCTCCCTGTGCATCGCGGGTTTGAGCACCCGCTTGATGTTGTCAATCGATCATCAGGCCGATCGAATGAAAAGCAACCATTTGTCGCGCACACGGAGTGGCAGCAAGGCGCATACCTCGAAATGACAGCATCGCACTGCCGTGCTATTATCCGGCAAGAGGATGCGACCATGACCAGTAGCAAGCCCATCAGCGTGACACTCGGTGAGGATCAGGCCAGCGTCGACCGCCGGTTGGCGTCGGGGCAGTACGGCTCCGCCAGTGAAGTCGTGCGGGCAGGTCTTCGTGCCCTTGATCGCGAGGAGGAAATCCTCGGTCAGATCATGGGCGACAAGGTGCGCGCCGCGTTTGCCAGCGAGGGCCCGGATGTCGCCGCCGAGGATGTGTTCGCGCGTTTGCGTGCGCATCACGCTGAGCAGCTCAAGGCGAAACCGTGACCTACAGGGTCAGCTTCCGCCCCGAGGCCGAAGCCGATCTGTTTGCACTCTATCAGTACATCGCCACTGACTCCGGCCACAAACGCGCTGGCGACTACATCGACCGCATCGAAAAGGCATGCACGAATCTCGCAATGTTTCCCATGCGGGGCATGCCGCGTGACGATCTGGAACCGGGACTGCGCGCGCTCAGTTTCGAGGGTAGGGTGTTGATCCTGTATCGCGTCCAACGCGAGCGGGTGCGCATTGCGCGGGTGTTTTATGCCGGCCGTGACTACGAGGCTCTGTTCAAACACGATGACAAGGACTAGCCCCGATATATCCAGGCCATGAAAAAGGCCCGCTCTCACGAGCGGGCCTTTGTCATTTCTGTTCGTTGCAAGTGGCTTACTTGCCCGCGAGCACGTCCACCAGCGTCGTACCCAGACGCGCCGGCGATGGCGAGACGCGGATGCCGGCGGCTTCCATGGCTGCGATCTTCGACTGGGCATCGCCCTTGCCGCCCGAAACGATGGCGCCGGCATGGCCCATGCGGCGGCCGGGAGGTGCGGTGACGCCGCCGATGAAGCCGACCATCGGCTTCTTGCGGCCACGCTTGGCTTCGTCCTTGATGAACTGCGCCGCGTCTTCCTCAGCCGAACCACCGATCTCGCCGATCATGATGATCGACTCGGTC
>NZ_JBIISY010000081.1:0-25586 GCF_044340795.1 Tardiphaga sp. | reverse complement strand
CCGGGATCGGCTGTTCCGAAGGTGAGACATCTCCGCGCCAGTGGCAGGTCTGGCACCGATCCGTCCCGCCCGCAGGCGAGCCTCTTCCAGGCACCGCGCGACGCCCAAACCTTGGCGTCCACCGCATCCAGCCCCGCGAACGTGACGATCGCGCTCGCCCCTCTCACCGGGGCCGGACGGGACGGAACATAATCCTTTGTGGGATTTCGTCAAGAACAAAATAGGAACAATTTCGGACGGGGCTGTCCCTCCACCAAGCGGCGCAGCCGCGCCGTGGGGAGGGTGGATCAAAGCGAGCGTCCAGCGAGCTTTGAGACGGGTGGGGTGCTTCCCCAAGCTCCGACGTCACGTGGGGAGAGACCCCACCCGGCGCTACGCGCCACCCTCCCCAGTCGCTGCGCTCCGGGGAGGGAAACCACGCGCTTCTGCGCGTCACTGATCGCGGATGCGACGTCCTACTGCGTCACACCCAAGCCCGCTGCCAGCTCCGCCCACACCGGCGCTTCTTCCTTGTAGAGCGCGTTGCTCGCTTCCAGACTCATCGCGCCTTCATTGACGCCCTGGCTCTTGAGCAATTCGCGCACGCGATCGGTCTTGCTGGCGGCCAGGAACAGTGCATTGAGCTTTGCGACGATCTCCGGCGGCGTCTTGGCCGGCGCCATGCAGCCCTGGAAGGTCAGCAGCCCATGCGCGCGCGAGGTGGCGCCCTGCTCGCTGAAGGTCGCGACATCCGGCAACGCATCGATGCGGCGACGCGACACCGCGACGGGACGTCCCTTCCCCGTCTGCAGCACCGGCAAGGCAGCGGCATAGCTGCCGATGCCGGCATCGATGGAGCCGCCGGCGAGATCGCTCCACATCGGCGCCTCGCCGCGATAATGCACGGCCTCCATCTTCAGCCCGTACTGCTTGTTGAGCTCGACGATCACCATATGCGCGAAGGAGCCGGCGGCATAGGTGCCGACATTCACCTTCTCGGTCTTCTTCGCGTATTCGATGAAATCCTTCAGCGTCTTCGCGCCGGTCTTCTCGCTCACCACCAGCGGCAGGCTGCCACCGGGCATCACCGTGACCCAGGTGAAGTCTTCGGTGACATTGTATTTGATATCCTTGATGAGAACGGGATTGAGCATATAGGCGGTGGTGTTGCAGACCATCAGCGTGTGGCCGTCGGGATCGGAGCGCTTCAATTCCAGCGCGGCGACAGCGCCGCCGGCACCGGCCTTGTTCTCGATCACCACGGTCTGGCCGAGTTCACGCTGCAGATATTCGCCATAGACGCGCGAGAACTGGTCGGTCTGGCCGCCGGCTGCGGAGCCCGCGAGAATCTTGATGGGTTTTGTCGGCCAGCTATTGGCGCGCACGATTGACGGCGCACTCAGCAATGCAGCAGCGCCTGCGCCAATGGTGACGAATTGGCGTCGATTGAGCAGACGCAGATTGGTCGTCATGTTGTCCCTCCGGATATTTGTCTTGTCTCTTTGGACAAGTCCGGTGAGCATGACCTATTCGATGGCGGATGGCAAAGATGCGCGTTGTTTCCGCGACGCGGATTTTTGTGAGCGGCGAAAGATGTAGGATGGGTTGAGCGCAGCGATACCCATCACGACAGGCACCGGCGCTTGCGGTGATGGGTATCGCTTCGCTCAACCCATCCTACGGCTCACTGCCTGAACTTCGCCTGCCCCGATTTTCCTTCAGCAGTTTTCAGCGTGATGCTCACCGAGGCGCCCTTCGGGATGTCAGCTTTCGCTTCGCCCTTCAGCGTGTGACCGGACGCCGTCAGCGGCAGTGTCTCGCGCTCGCCGCCTGCGGCGAGCAGTGCGGAGGCCGAATAGCCGGCCGTCGAGAGTGCCTTGTTGGATTCGTCGAGAACATGGAAGGTCAGCGTCTTTCCCGACGCCGTCATCTCCACATGCACGCCGGCAACGTCCTCCATCGGGCCGCCATTCGGGCCCTTCTGATGAACGTGTTGCGCCAGTGCAGGCGTGGAGAACAACAAAGCGGATGCGACGAGCAGGATCTTCTTCATCAGTGGTTTCCTTGTGTTGAGCGGTCGTAGGTCGGATAGGCGTCCGCGGCCATCCTTCGAGACGCCGCTGCGCGGCTCCTCAGGATGAAGGCGGAGTATGAGCTGTAGAAGACCCTCATGGTGAGGAGCCCGCATAGCGGGCGTCTCGAACCATGCAGGCCAAGCAGCATCCTCATCACTCAAACGCTTCATGTGATTGCCTCGCCTCCCGGCGGAACAGGATATAGAGCGCCGGCAGGACCAGCAGCGTGAGGATGGTGGACGAGATGATGCCGCCAATGACGACGGTGGCGAGCGGACGCTGCACCTCGGCGCCGGGACCGGTGGCGATCGCCATCGGCACGAAGCCGAGCGAGGCCACCAGCGCCGTCATCATCACCGGACGCAGGCGCGTCAGTGCGCCTTCACGCACGGCCTCGGCGATCTTCATGCCCTCAGTGCGCAGCCGCTCGATGAAGGTGATGATCACGAGACCGTTCAGCACCGCGACACCGGACAGCGCGATGAAGCCGATGCCGGCGCTGATCGACAGCGGGATGTCCCGCAGCAGCAGCGCGGCGACGCCGCCGGTGAGCGCCAGCGGCACGCCGCTGAACACCAGTGCCGCATCCGCCGTCGAGCCGAGACTGATGAACAGCAGCAGGAAGATCAGCGCCAGGGCGACCGGCACGACGATGGTGAGACGCTTCGTGGCCGAGACCAGCTGCTCGAACTGGCCGCCCCAGCCGATCCAGTAACCGGACGGGAGTTTCACCTTCTCGGCCACCTGCGCCTGCGCATCGCTGACGAAGGAGCCGAGATCGCGGCCGCGCACATTGGCCGACACCACGATGCGGCGCTTGCCATTCTCGCGGCTGATCTGGTTCGGCCCCGGCGTGACCTCGATGGATGCCACCGCGGACAGCGGCGTATAGCGCATCTGTGACAGCGGCGAATTGCTGGTCAGCGACGCCCGCGTAGCCGTTGCGGCCGGCGCTTCCACCGCCGGCAACGGAATCGGCAGGTTCTTCATCGCCTCGACATCCGAGCGCATGTGTTCGGGTAGACGCACGACGAGATCGAAGCGGCGATCGCCTTCGAAGACGAGGCCGGCATGTTTGCCGCCCACCGCCGTCTCGACGATGCCCTGCACGTCCTGCACGCTGAGACCGAGACGCGACAGCGCCGGACGATCGAGCTTCACATTCAGCATCGGCAGGCCGCTGACCTGTTCGGTCTTCACGTCGGCGGCACCGGGCACGCCGCGCAGCACGGCCTCGACCTTGCCCGCTGTCTGCAACAGCTGGTCGAGATCGTCGCCAAAAATCTTGATGCCGACATCGCTGCGCACACCCGAGATCAGTTCGTTGAAGCGCATCTGGATCGGTTGGGTCAGCTCATAGACATTGCCGGGCAGCAGCTCGCCCTGCCGCTCGATGGCGGCGACGAGATCGGCCTTGCTGCGCTTCGGATCGGGCCACTGGTCGCGCGGCTTCAGCATCACGATGGTGTCGGCGACATTGGGCGGCATCGGATCGGTGGCGACTTCCGACGTGCCGAGCTTGGAAAACACCTCCTTCACCTCGGGCATTTCCAGCAGCACCTTTTCCAGCCGCATCTGCATGTCGATGCCCTGGGTCAGGCTGGTGCCGGGAATGCGCATGGCGTGCATGGCGACGTCGCCTTCATCCAGGCTCGGGATGAACTCGCCGCCCATCCGCGACGCTGCGAAGCCGGTGACGACGAGCAGCGCAACGGCTGCAACGGCGACCGAGCCGCGAAAGCGGATCGACAGAGCAAGCAGCGGCAGATAGACACGGCGGCAGCCGCGCATGAACAGGTTTTCCTTCTCCGTCACCTTGCCCGTCACCAGCAATGCCACCGCGGCCGGCACAAAAGTCATCGACAGGATCGATGCACCGGCCAGCGCCATCAGCACCGTCAGCGCCATCGGCGTGAACATCTTGCCCTCGACGCCGGTGAGCGTGAGCACGGGCAGATAGACCACGGCGATGATCAGCGTGCCCAACAGGCTGGGTTTGATCACTTCCTTCGATCCCGCAAGGATGGTGGCGAAACGCTCCTCACGGGTGAGCAGGCGTCCCTGCTTCTGCTGCTCATGGGCGAGCAGGCGCAGACAGTTCTCCACGATGATGACGGCGCCATCGATGATGATGCCGAAATCGATGGCGCCGAGGCTCATGAGATTGGCGCTGACCTTGCTCTCCACCATCCCGCTGATGGTGATCAGCATGGACAGCGGAATCACCAGCGCGGTGGCCACCGCGGCTTTGAAATTGCCCAGGATGAGGAACAGGATGACGATGACCAGCAACGCGCCTTCGAGGAGGTTCTTCTCGACGGTCGCGATGGTGGCCTCGACCAGTTTTGTGCGATCATAGAGCACGCGGGCGACGATGCCTTCCGGCAGCGTCTGCGCGATCGATTCCAGCTTGGCCGAAACGCGCTGCGACACCGTGCGGCTGTTCTCGCCCATCAGCAGCATGGCGGTGCCGAGCACGGTCTCCTTGCCGTCGAGGGTGGCGGCGCCGGTGCGCAGGTCGGTGCCGATCTGCACATCGGCGACATCGCTGATGCGCACCGGGACGCCGCTGCGCGAGCCGATCACCACATTGCGGATATCCTCGACATTGGCGACCTGCCCCGGCGTGCGGACGAGATATTGCTCGCCATTGCGTTCGATATAGCCGGCGCCGACATTGGCATTGTTGGCGGCCAGCGCCGTCATCACGTCGCGAAAGCTGAGGCGATAGGCCATCAGCTTGCTGGGATCGGGCAGCACGTGGAACTGCTTCTCGTAGCCGCCGATGGTGTTGACCTCGACCACGCCCGGCACCGTGCGGAGCTGCGGCTTGACGATCCAGTCCTGCACGGTGCGCAGGTCGATCGGCGTGATCGGCGAGCCATCGGCATTCTTCGCGCCCGGCTTGGCATCGAGCGCAAAGGTGTAGATTTCACCAAGGCCGGTGGAGATCGGGCCCATGGCGATCTCGATCCCGGTGGGGAGCTGGTCCTTCACCTGCTGCAGACGTTCGCTGACCTGCTGGCGCGCGAAATAGATGTTGGTGCCTTCGTTGAAGACGATGGTGACCTGGCTGAGCCCATAGCGCGACAGCGAGCGCGTATATTGCAGGCTCGGAATGCCGCTCATATTGGTTTCGACGGGAAATGTGATGCGCTGCTCGACCTCGAGCGGCGAATAGCCGGGCGCCTCGACATTCACCTGCACCTGCACATTGGTGATGTCGGGCACGGCGTCGATGGGCAGGCGGGTAAAATTCCAGGCGCCGAAGGCGGCGACGGCGAGCACGCCGATCATCACGAACCAGCGCTGGCGGATGGAGAATGCGAGAATGGCGTTGATCATGACGCGACTCCCTCGCCGTCATTGCGAGCGCAGCGAAGCAATCCAGTTCTTCCTTCATTTGGGTTTCTGGATTGCTTCGTCGCTTCGCTCCTCGCAATGACGAGCTTGTGTTCAATGGTCATGGGACGCCTCCGACTTGCCGAGTTCCGCCTTCACGACAAAACTGTTCTTCGCGGCATAGCGATCGCCATCCATCAGGCCGAACACGATCTCGACATTCTCGAAATCCCGCGATCCGATCTCGACCTCGCGGGTCTCGAACGTCTCGCCATTGCGGACGAACACGACATTCTTGTTCTCCACGGTCTGCAGCGCCGTGCCCTTGACGGCGACGGGCACCTGCTTGGCGGAGAGGATCAGCCGCGCCGAGACGAACAGGCCGGTGCGCAAACGCATGCCGTCATTGGCGACCACCGCGCGGACCAGCGCGCTTTGCGTGTCGCTGCTGCCGACCGGCGAGACGTAGGACAGTTTCGCCTCGATGGGCGTGCCGCCATCGCCGACATCGATCTGCACGGTGTCACCGATGCGGACGCGCGGCAGATCGCGGCGATAGACGGAGAGATCGACCCAGACGGTGGAGATGTCGGCGACGATGAAGGCCGGCTTCTGCTCCGAGGCATATTCGCCGAGCGAGATCTGGCGATCGATCACCGTGCCGGAAATCGGCGCGCGCATCTCATAGACCGTGAGGCTCTGATTGCTCTCGATCTTCGCCAGCAATTCGCCCTTCTCCACGGTGTCGCCGATGCGCTTCTTGATCTCGCGCACGACGCCGGGGAAGCGCGGCGTGACCTGCACCAGCGCTTCCTGGTTGGGCTGCAGGATGCCGTTCAGGATGATGGAATTGCGCAGCGTGCCCGGCGTCGCCGTGAGAATTTCGATGCCGGCCGCCGCGACCTTCGCATCGGACATCTGGACGATGCCCTCTTCCGCATGGGCATGGCCCTTGTCGCCGCCTTTGTCGCCATGGCCCTTGGCGCCATGTCCCTTCTCGCTGGCCTTCGCGGCCGGGGCAGCATTGCTGCTCGGCGCGGTGAGATAGACGCCGGTGCCGACAGCGATCGCTGCGGCAGCCATCAACACCATGAGTGGCTTGTTCATCGTGCGCTCCCCCGCGCCAGTGCAAACGGATTGCCGACCAGCCCCTCGATGGTGGCGACGGCGACATGGAAATTCTGTTGGGCTTCCTGCTCGCGCAGGCGCGCCTGGGCGAGGCTCGCCTGGGCATCGAGCACTTCGAGCAGCGAGTAGCGGCCCTGCCCGTAGCCTTCGGAGATCGCGGCGGCGGCATCGCGCGCTTTCGGGATGCCGGACTCGCGCAGGATCGCGAGTTCACGCAGCGAGCCCTGCAGCGTGTCATAGGCGCGGCCGGCCACGACGATCAGCGTGTTGCGGTTGCCCTGTCGCTCGGCGGCGGTCTTGGCGAGGCTTTCCTGGGCAGAGAGGATGTTGCCCTGGTTCTGGTCGAAGATCGGGATCGGCACCGAGACCGACAGGCGCACGGCGTTGTCCCCCGTATCGTGGAAGCGGCGCATGCCGGCGGAGACGGTGACATCGGGATAGGGTTTTAGCCGCGCGAGCAGCAGCTGCGCGTTGCGCTGGGCGAAAATCGCCTTCCAGCGCACGAGTTGCGGATTGGCGTCGATGGCGTTGACCACCGCCTGGAACGATGGCGGGCGGCCGGTGGCATCGAGGCGGCCGGACACGACAGAAAATTTCGGCGCCGTGTCGCCCATCAGGATCGCGAGTTCGCGGCGCGCGGAGGCAAGTGCCGCCTTGGTGCGTTCGCGATCGGCCTTCACCAGCGCAGAGGCGACATCGGCGCGGCCGGTCTCAGCCACGGAGGACGCACCGGCCTCGACGCGCCGCTGCAGCAGCGGCGAGATCTGGTCGATGGCCTCCACCTGCTCGTTCAGGATCTCGATGCGGCGCTGCAGGCCGAGCACATTGAGAAAGGCGATGGCGGTCTCGGATAGCACCTCCAGCCGCACAGCCTGCCGTTCGATGCCGGCGGCGGCGAGTCCGGCCTGCCCGGCGGCGATGCGCGCATCGCGCTTGCCCCAGAGTTCGAACATCTGGCTGATCTGCAGCGTCGAATCCGCCGATCGCGTACCGCGATAGGCGCCGGAACCGAGCGCGCCGTCGATCTCATAGGAAATCTCGGGATTGATCAGCGCGCCGGACTGGATGCGCTGGCCGCGCGCGATGCCGATATCGCGCTCGGCGGCGGTGAGACGCGGACTGGCGGCGAGCGCGCGCTGCAGCGCGCTGCCCATGGTGAGGGTCTGCGAATGCGCGTGCCGCGTCGGCATGAATGCGACGAGCAACGCAGCCGCGCACGCGAAACGCGTGGCGTATGTCGAGAACATGAGATGAGCCTGACGAAGAACGGATTCAGGGCGTGGATGCGCCCGGCGGTTGCGTTCAGGTCAGGGATTTGGGAGGCGGAGGATCGACGCCCGGCGGTAGGCCGCTGCGGTAGGTGTCCTGCGAGATGATCGCAAGCTGGATCGGCATGGTCACCGATGCCGTCGTGACGGGCTTGCCGATCGAGACCGGGAAGCAGCCGTGGCATTCAAGATCGATGGCGAAACCGAGCTCGACATGCGGGGTGCTTTCCTTGACATGCACCACGTCGTAGCGGCCGTGCGGCTTCACCACGTCGATATCGCACCAGCTATGGAGGAGCCCGGCCGTGAGATGTGCCATCAGCATGAGCACGACCAGTGCCTTGCGCGGAAGGCGCAGAACATGGCGGCGGAACATGCGGGCGGACGACGTCACGAGAGCCTCATTCGACGGATGTGCCGAGGTATCACGGCCGGTCCGGGCTGTCGATCTGCAATAGAGTTACATTCCGCACCCCAAAGTGTCGCACGGGTTCCGCGGTGCGCGGACATGAGGTTGTCATGAAGCCCATCGATGGGCCATCAACTGTAGGATGGGCACTCTTCGCTTTGCCCACCCTCCAGATGAATCCGCCCTACAGCTGAGTCCTTACTGCTGCTGCAGGTCCAGACCCGACGCAAGCTGCGCCCAGATCGGCCCCTCCTCCTTGAACACCGCCTGGCTCGCCTGCGCCGACATCGCGGCTTCATCGATGCCCTGGCTCTTGATCAGTTCACGCACGCGGTCGCTCTTGCCTGCGGCGACGAACAGATCGGAGAGACGCGCGACGATCTCCGGCGGCGTCTTTGCCGGCACCGAGCAGCCCTGGAACGACAACAGACCATAGCCGCGCGAGGTGGCGCCCTGTTCCTGGAACGTGGCGACATCCGGCAATGCATCGATGCGGCGGCGGGTGACGGCAACCGCGCGGCCCTTGCCGGTGTGCTGCACCGGCAGCGAGGCGGCATAGCTGCCGATGCCGCCATCGATGGCGCCGCCGATCAGATCGGCCCACATCGGCGCCTCGCCGCGATAATGCACCGCGCCCATCTTCAGACCATACTGCTTGTTGAGCTCCGCGATGATGATGTGCGCGAAGGAGCCGGCCGCATAGGTGCCGATATTCACCTTCTCGGCTTTCTTCGCATAGTCGATGAAGTCCTTCAGGGTCTTGGCGCCGATCTTCTCGCTTACCACCAGCGGCAGGCTGCCGGTGGGCATCATGGACACCATCGTGAAGTCTTCGGCGGCGTTATATTTGATGTCCTTGATGAAGACGGAGTTCAGCATGTAGGTGGTGGTGTTGCTCACCATCCAGGTATGGCCGTCGGGATCGGAGCGTTTCAGCTCCATCGCTGCCACCGCGCCGCCGGCGCCGGTCTTGTTCTCGACCACGATGGTCTGCCCGACCTCGCGCGAAATATAGTCGCCATAGGCGCGCGCGAACTGATCAGTCTGGCCGCCGGCCGCGAAGCCGGCGAGGATTTTGATGGGTTTGGTCGGCCAGGTGCTGGCGCGCACGATGGCAGGTGCGCAGAGCAAGGTCGCAGCACCTGCGCTTGCGGTGACGAATTGACGGCGGCTCAAATGGCGAAACGAATCTCGCATGTCGTCCTCCCGATGTGATCCCGTCTCTGTCGGACAGGTGCATCGAGTATGGACCGGTTTGGCGCGGGAACGCAAAGCGACATGCGCTCTGCCATAGGGCGGATGAGCGCAGCGTCATCCGCTGGCCGAGTTCAACGCTGAAACTCCGCGGCGGATTACGGCTTCGCCTTATCCGCCCTACGGAATTGGAAAATGCGTCCGCCAGTGCTGCGCGATATCGATACCGCGTGCGAACCACACGCCCTCATGCGCGCTCATATGTTCGAGCATCCTGATCAGCCCGCCGACGCGTCCGGGGCGACCGATCAGGCGGTCATGCAGGCCGATCGACAGCAACTTCGGCGCGCCGGCCTGGCCTTCTGCATAGAGCAGGTCGAAAGCGTCGCGCATGTAGGTGAAGAACTGGTCGCCAGTGGAGAAGCCGGAATTCTCGTTGAAGCGGTTGTCGTTGGATTCGTAGGAGTAAGGCACCACGAGGAACGGGCCGTGCGCGGTCTTCACCCAATACGGCAATTCATCGGCGAGTGAATCGCGGTCATAGAGAAAGCCACCTTCCTCGGCGAGCAGACGCCGCGTGTTCGGACCGGGACGCCCCGTCATCCAGCCGAGCGGACGCGAACCGGTGAGACCTTCGAGGATGTCGATCGCCTTGCGGATATGTGCGCGTTCGGTGTCTTCATCCACATCGCAGTAGTCGATCCAGCGATAGCCGTGGCTGACCATCTCGTGGCCGCGCGCGACGCAGGCTTTTGCCAGTTCGGGATTCTGCTCCATCGCGCGGGCAACACCCAAAATGCTGACCGGCACCTTGAAGCGATCCAGCACATCGAGAATGCGCCAGGCGCCGCGGCGGCTGCCATATTCGAACACGGATTCCACCAGCGGCACGCGCACGCCCTCTTTCGTGGGCACGCCGATATCGTTGAGCATGCCTTCGGAGACCGCATCGCCATTGGCCAGCGTAGACTCGCCGCCGCCTTCGATGTTGAGGCTGATGCTGATGGCGATCTTCGCGCCATTCGGCCATTTCGGATCGGGCGAACGCGCGCCATAACCGACGAGATCGCGGGCGATCATCGCATCGGGGCGGATATCGCCGGGCTTCATCGCTGCAGATTCGGACATAGGGCCTCCGGAATGGCGCGGTCGAGCGGAACGGTGCAGGCATCATAACCGAAGAACCAGTCGGTCTCGGTCGGACCATGCATCCACGAATTGGCGATGGAGATCTGCTGGATATCGGCGACGCGCGGAATACGGATCATAGTGTAACGCGCGAAGGCGGTCGCGGGATCGCCGAACTCGGCGATGCAGCGCGAGAGGATCGCGGCATCCTCGATGGCTGCGGAGCCACCGGCGGCCATGAACGGACGCACGGCGTGACAGGCATCGCCCATCAGCACCACGCGGCCCTTGTACCAGGTGTCGTTGCGCGGGCGATCGAAGATCGGCCACACGGTGACGTCGTCAGCGGCTTCCACCGCGCGCTTCAGATCGGGATGCGCATCGTCGAAGGCCGCGATGAATTCATCGCGATCGCCCTTCACGGGCGAGCCGTCGCCGTCCCAGCGATCCTTCGGCAGCGCCGCCATCACATAGACTTCCTGACGGTCGGGGGTCATGTAATAGGCCAGTGTGTGGCGATCCGGCGCCCACCATTTCGTGCAGTCGTCGATGGGGTCACCCTTGATGCGGCTGGCCGGGAACACCGCGCGCGGTGCAGAACGCCCGATGAAGCGCGGCTCTTCCGCACCAAGGATGAATTCGCGTGTGATGGAGCGGATGCCGTCGGCGCCGATGGCGATATCGGCCTCCGCGCTCGCGCCGTTCTCGAAGCGTAGCGTGAGCGCATCGCCGCGCTCGTCGATGCCGGCGAGCTTGTGCGAGAAGCGGATCGTGCCCGGCTGCAGCGGTCGCTGCAGCAACTGGTGCAGGTCCGCGCGATGAATGTTGACGAACGGACCGCCGAAGCGCGCTTCGCATTCGGCGTCGAAATCGAGCTTGTAGAGCTGTTCGCCCGTTTGCCAGGCGCGGCTCAGAAACGCATCCGGCCGGATCCCGGTGGAGGCAAAGGCCTCTTCGAGATCGAGGCGACGCAGCACCTTCGAGACATTGGCGCCGAGAATGATGCCAGCGCCAATGCGCGAAAAGCTCGGCGACTGCTCATAGACCGCCACCTGAAATCCCGCACGCTGCAGCAGCCCGGCCGCCGTAAGACCGGCAAGGCCCGCGCCGAGAACGGCGATCCGTGTTCCGCGATCCATCTGTCATCCCTGTCGCAAAAGGCACCGGACAGCGGCCAGCGCCAGATCATTCGATAGCTAACGATTTCGCATATGACGGACGGTTGAACGCTGTCAAGCGCCGCCATTTCGCGCCTGCGAAAGAAGCTGAATGCGCGGAATTTGCGCGAAGAACGACAATATATGGCGCGATTTTAGGCAGCCATCTCGTTGATCTCCATCAAGGCAAAATCTAACTTTCATTCGATTGCGAACGAAATGGAGTGCGAGGATGCGCTCCAAAAAGCCGGCCTCCACTCCAGTCACCCGAAGGTCAAACCATGAATTTCCGCGCTCGCCTCACCGCTGCCCTGCTCGCGACCCTGGCCACGGCCGGCGTGTCCACCGCCCAGGCGGCGGACATCAACTTCATCACCGATTTCGGCTTCAACGGCCGTCACGCCTATTTCTACGTCGCCCGCGAGAAGGGCTACTACAAGGCCGAGGGCTTTGACGTGAACTTCGTGCGCGGCCAAGGCTCGGCCGACGCGATCAAGAAGGTCGCCGCCGGCGTTGCCAATTTCGGTTTCGCCGATGCGGGCTCGCTGGTGCTGGCGCGCGGCAATGACGGCGTGCCGGTCAAACTGGTCTCGGTGGTCTATGCGAAGCCGCCGCAGGCGATCTTCGCGGTGAAGGGCAGCGGCATCAATTCGCCGAAGGATCTCGAAGGCAAGACCGTCGCCGACACGGCATCGAGCTCGGTGCGTCTCCTCTTCCCGGCTTTCGCCAAGGCGGCCGGCATCGATGCCAGCAAGGTGAAGTGGGTGGTGGCCGAGGGCTCGGCCCTGCCGTCGCTGCTGGCCAATGGCCGCGCGGACGCGATCTGCCAGTTCTCGGTCGGCGAGCCGCTGATCGCCGCCGCCGTGGCGCCGAAGGAAGTGGTGCGCATCAACTACGCCGACACCAATCTCGATTACTACGGCAATGGCCTGATCGCGTCGGAAGAGATGATCGCCAAGAACCCGGACCAGGTGAAGGCTTTTGTCCGCGCGACCATCAAGGGCATGAAGGATGCTTTCGCCAATCCGGCGGAAGCCGCCAGCATCATGGCGAAATACGAGAAGGCGCTTGCCCCCGCCGTCATCGAAGGCGAGACCAAGCTCGTCAAGGAGCTTGCCGAGGTGAAGGGCAAGCTCGGTCATATCCAGCCGAAGAGCATCGCCAGCACCGTGGATGTGATGTCGACCAACTTCTCGCTGAAGACGCCGGTGAAGCCGGAGGACCTGTTCGCACCGGGCTTTGTCGACTGATGACGGCGACCGCTCCCCTCACCTCCTCGCCGTCGCGGCCTGCCGCGGCGGTGGTCCCGGCAATCGATATCAAGGGCGTCACCAAGACCTATCCCGGCAAGGGCGGCAAAGCCACGCATGCGCTGGGGCCGGTGGACCTGCGCATCGATCCCGGCAGCTTTGTTTCGGTGGTCGGCCCCTCCGGCTGCGGCAAGTCCACACTGCTGCGCCTCGTCGCCGGGCTGGAAATGCCGGACAGCGGCACCATGCAGCGCTATGGCACGGATCTCGACGGCCCATCGCATGAAGTCGGCATCGTGTTTCAGGAGCATGTGCTGTTTCCGTGGGCGAGCATTCTCGACAATGTCCTGCTTCCCGCCGATGTGCTGGCGCTGCCGAAGGCCGCCGCGCGCGAGCGGGCGCTGAAGCTGCTCGAACTCACCGGGCTGAAGGACTTTGCCCATCAGCGGCCGCAGGCACTGTCCGGCGGCATGAAGCAGCGCGCCGCCTTCTGCCGCGCGATGATTTCCGACCCGCGTTTGCTGCTGCTGGACGAGCCTTTTGGCGCGCTCGATGCGCTGACGCGCGAAGAACTGTCGCTCGAACTCTCGCGGCTGTGGCAGGAGCTCGGCCGCGCCGCGCTGCTGATCACCCATGATATCGAGGAAGCGATCTTGCTCGGCGACCGCGTGCTGATCATGTCGGAACGCCCCGGCACCATCCGCGCCGACATCACCATCGACCTGCCGCGCCCGCGCAATGCCGACACGGTGAAGCTGCCGCGATTCCAGGAGATCAAGAACCAGATCCGCGACATCATCTTCAACCGGGTGCCCTCATGACCTCGCGCTTCATCGACCGCGCGGCGACGCCGCTGATCTATCTCGGCCTGCTCATTGGCTGGGAGATCATCTGCGACACCATGAAAATCCCGACCTGGATACTGCCGGCGCCATCGGAGATCTATGCATCCGCCGTGAAATGGGCGCCGGAGCTCGCCTCCAACACCATCGTGACCCTGCGCGAGACCGTGCTCGGCTTCGTCTTCGCGATCCTGCTGTCGCTGCCGCTGGCGATCCTGATCAGCCTCAATCCGCTGGCACGGCGCATCATCTATCCGATCCTGCTCGGCCTGCAGTCAGTGCCGAAAGTCGCCGTCGCGCCATTGATCATCCTGTGGTTCGGCCTTGCCGAATGGCCGAAGATCATCGTGGTCGTGCTGGTCTGCTTCTTCCCGATCCTCGTCAACATGGTGGCCGGCTTCGAGGCCGCGCCGAAGACCATGCTCGACCTGATGCGCTCGCTCGGCGCCTCGCCGCATGTGGTGTTTCGCCGGCTACGGCTGCCGGTGGCGCTGCCGCACTTCTTCACCGGCTGCAAGGTGGCGGTGACCTTTGCGGTGATCGGCGCGGTCATCAGCGAATTCGTCGCGGCGCAGGACGGGCTGGGCTATCTCATCCTCACCTCCACCGCGCAGTCGCAGACGCCGCTCGCTTTCGCCGCCATCGCATTGCTCACGGTGCTGAGTATTGCGCTCTTCCACGGCATCGAGTTTATCGAGAAGCGTGTGATCGACTGGACGCCGTAACCGAATGACCGACGAAACAGCAGGAGCCAAACCACCTTCGCGCCGCCCGACGCGCGCGCGGGCGGCGATGCGCGAGCAGGTCGATGCGATCTTCGCGCAGTGGCAGGCGGAGCGGCCGGATATCGATCCGAGCCCGGTGCACATCTACGGCCTCATCGGCCGCATCCAGATGCAATGCACGATGCTGATCGACGAGGCGCTGGCGCCGTTCGACCTGACACGCGGCACCTATGACGTGCTGACCGCCCTGCGCCGCGCCGGTGCGCCCTACAGCCTGTCGCCGAAGCAGATCGCGCAGTCGCTGTTGTTATCGGGCGCGGGACTGACGAGCCGGCTCAACAAGCTGGAGGCGCAGAATTATCTGGCGCGGTTGCCGGAGCCGAATGACCGGCGGACATTGCGGGTGCAGCTCACCTCGGCGGGCGAGGCCGTGATCAATGAAGCGATCCCGCGGGTGTTCGACGTGCAGCGCAGCCTGCTGCTGCCGCTTGGGCTGGAAGGACAGCAGCGGCTGATGCAGGAGCTGATGCGCTTTGCCGATGTGATCGACGGGCGGCAGTCTCAGACGTAGGGTGGGCAAAGGCGCGCAGCGGCGTGCCCACCTTCAAGTGCACGGCTGGTGAAGGTGGGCACGCTTGCGCTTTGCCCACCCTACAGATGGCTTACGCCTTGCCGCCAGAGTTCTTCCGCGTCTCGGCGACCCAGTTCTTCGCGCCGGTGGCCAGGATGCCGCTGTCATTGAGCAGCGTCACCAGCTTGAAGCCCATGGCGATGTTCTTGGCGGCGCCGACCGGGCCCGAGCAATGGATGCCCGGCGCAATGCCACGCTTGTCGCATTCCTTGATGAGCTTGTCGTAGATCTTGAGGATCTCCGGCTCCTCGCGATCGAGCTTCGGCACGAGGCCGTAGGAATAGCCGAGATCGCTCGGGCCGACATAGACGCCCGCAATGCCGTCGACATCGAGGATGGCTTCCATATTGTCGATGGCGGTCTTGGTTTCCAGCATCGGGATGCAGAGCGTCTCGGCGTTCGCGGTTTCCTGATAGGTGCCGCCAGCGCCATACATGCCGGCGCGGATCGGACCGTTGGAGCGGGTGCCGCGCGGCGGATATTTGCAATACTGGACGAAGTTCTCGGCTTCTTCCTTGGTGTTGACCATCGGGCAGATCACGCCATAGGCGCCGCCATCGAGCACCTTGCCGATGATGCCGGGCTCGTTCCACGGCACGCGGACCATCGGCGTGACGTCATGGCCGTTCATGGCCTGGAAGCAGGTGACCATGGACTGATAGTCCTGCACGCCGTGCTGGATATCGACGGTGACGCTGTCGAAGCCACATTGCGCCATCACCTCGGCCGAGAAGCCCGACGGGATCGCCAGCCACGCATTGACGACGGCGCCGCCCTTTGCCCAGATGTCCTTGACCTTGTTTGCCATTGGTATTCCCTCCGTATTGGTGATGCGTCTTCTGGTGATCCGTCATGACCGGGTGCGTCCCGTCCACTGAGGTCTTGATGCGGGCGAAGTCTGCAAGACATGGATGCCCGGCACAAGGCCGGGCATGATGCCGGAGAGCGTCGCACAATGCATGACTACGATGTCGCGTGCTTGACAGCTTCTTCGCTGACGCCGACATCGCGTGCGGTCTGCACGATGGCAGCCCATGTTTCATCCGGCAGCGGCACACCATTCGCGGTGCGATCTGCGCGGGTCTTGGCCTCGTTGTCGCCAGGGATCATCACGGCATCGACGCCGGCGGCCGGCTTGGCGCTCTTGAAGAACTCCACATAGCGCGCGACTTCGCCATCAAAGAAGTTGGCGGGGTCGATCTTCTTCGGGTCGATATAGATCGAGAACATACCGTTGGCGAACGGGCGGCCATGTTTGGTGGCGCCGTTGCCGGTGAGCGCGCCGCCGAGCAATTCGCAGATCAGCGCGAGGCCTGAGCCCTTGTGATCGCCGAAGGCGCGGATAGCGCCCTGCCCCTTGGAATGATCACGGGTGCCGTCGACATTCGGTCCGTAGAGCAGGAACGGATCCTGGCTGAGATCGCCATTCGGTGCGATCAGCGCTCCCTCGGGCAGTTTCTTGCCACCGCGCGAGGCAACCAGCACCTTGCCCTCGGCGACGACAGACGTTGCGAAATCCAGCACCACCGGCGGACCGCCCGCACGCGGGATGCCAACGCAATAAGGCGCGGTCGACAGACGACGCTCGACACCGCCATAGGGCGCGACCAGCACGGAGCCAGCGGCCGTCACGAAATGGATGGAGACGAGACCTTCTGCCGCAGCCATCTCGGCCCAGTCGCCGATGCGGCCGATGTGACCGGAATTCTTAGTGGCAATCGCCGACAGGCCGGCGGCCTTGCACTTCTCGATGCCGAGCTTCACCGCCTGCGGGCCGACGGTCTGGCCATAGCCGAAGCGGCCATCGACCACCGCGAGCGACGGCGTATCGACCGGGATCTCGATGATCTGGTTCGGGATGATCATCCCGTTATTGCGCCAGCGGATATAGACGGGCACGCGGATGACGCCGTGGCTGTCATGGCCGGTGAGATTTGCCGTGGTGAGATAGGTGGCGATGCGGTTCGCTTCCTCCTTGGTGGAAGACGCGCGCTCAAAAACCTCGGCGACGAAGGCGATCAGCTTATCGACTTGAACTGTAACCATGGCGGGACATTCGTCCTTGTTGGTGGGCTTGTGGCCTAATGCGCGGGCAGCCCGGCTGCGGGCTTGCCGTGACCGCCGAGATAGGCGGCTGCAATGGCCTCATTGGCCCAGAGATCCTCCGGTTTGCCGTCGAGCACGATACGGCCGGTTTCCAGCACGTGGCCATGATCGGCGACAGACAAACCCATGCGCGCATTTTGCTCCACGAGCAAGACCGTGGTGGACTGCCGGATCTCGGTAATGATGCGGAAGACCGCCTGTACGATCACCGGCGCGAGGCCGAGCGACGGCTCGTCCAGCAGCAGCAGCCGCGGCTTGGCCATCAGCCCGCGTGCCACCGCGACCATCTGCAACTGGCCGCCGGACAGGGTCCAGCCCAGCGCATCGGTGAATTTCCGTATGTCGGGAAACAGGTCGAACATCGCATCCGCTTCGCGGGAGAGCTCCGCCTTGCTCGTCTTGCGGTTGGAGCCGCCGAGCATGATGTTCTCCTTCACCGTCAGGCCGGGAAACACCCGCCTGCCCTCCGGCACGTGGGAAATGCCCATGCGGACAATCGCTTCCGGGCCGAGGCCGGCGATCGACTTGCCGTCGAACAGGATGTCGCCGGAGGCGGGCTTGGCGAGGCCGGAGATGGCGCGCAGCGTGGTGGACTTGCCGGCACCATTGGCACCGAGCAGCGTCACCACCTGCCCTTCCTCGACCTTGAAGCTGATGCCCTGCAGGGCGACGATCTCGCCGTAGCGGACGTGAAGGTCCTTGATTTCGAGCAGCGCCATCACGCAGTTCCCAGATAGGCAGAGACGACATCGGGATGACGCAGCACGGCCATCGACTCGCCGTCCGCGATGCGGCGTCCGAAATTGAGCACGGTGATGTGCTGGGCGGCTTCCGACACCAGCGTCATGTCGTGATCGATGATGAGGATCGTCAGCCCCTGCGCGGCGATGCGCTTGAGCAGCTCGTGCAGTTCCAGCTTTTCGCTGGAGTTCAGACCGGCGGCGGGCTCGTCGAGCAGCAGCAGCGTCGGATTGCCGGCGAGTGCGCGGGCGATCTCGATCAGGCGCTGATGGCCATAGGAGAAGCTGGAGATCAGCTCATTGGCACGCGAGCCGAGGCCGACAAAGGTGAGTGCCGCCAGCGCGCGTTCGGTGAGTGCGGTGTGGTTGCCATTGCCGACCAGCGTATTGCCCGGACGTTCGGCACCGATGACAACGTTTTCCAGCGCCGTCATCGAGCGGAACAGGCGGATGTTCTGGAACGTGCGGCCGAGGCCCGCGGCCGCACGCAGATGCGGCTGCATGGTGGTGACATCGGTACCATCCAGCACGACCTTGCCGGAGGTTGCTTCATAAAGGCCCGACAGCACATTGAGAGTCGTCGTCTTGCCGGAGCCGTTGGGCCCGATCAGCGCATGCACGCCGCCGCGATGCACGGCGATGTCGACTTCATCGACGGCTTTCAGGCCGCCGAAATGTTTCGACAGGCCGGTGACGCGCAGCACCATCTCGTCGCCGGTCGCAGCCGGCTTCAGCACCAGCGGAGCCGCGGATGGCATCACCTTCTTCGGTGGCCGCAGGCGATCATAGGCCATGCTGACCCATCCCCAGATGCCATCGGGCATGAAGCGGATGATGAGGATGACCGACAGGCCGTAGATGGCGAGATAGAGGCCAGGCACGCTCTTGAGGAAGCGCAGCCATTCCGGGATCAGGATCAGCAGGCCGGTGCCGATGGCCGATCCGATCGGCGACGCCACGCCGCCGAGCAACGACATCGTCAGGAACACGATGGATTCGGCGAAGGAGAACTGATCCGGCGAGATGTAGGCGAAGCCGCCGGCGAACAGGCCGCCGCCGAGACCGCCGAGCAGCGCGCAAATCGCGAAGGCGTAGATCTTGGTGCGAAACACATCGATGCCGTTGACGCCAGCGGCCAGCTCGTTGTCGCGCACCGCACGCATGGCGCGGCCGAGGCGCGTATCGGGCAGATGCCAGACGAGATAGCCGACGATGGCGAGTACCGCGACACAGAAGGCGAGATAGGCCTGCGATGACATGAACAGCGACGGGCGACCGATCTTCGACACGCCGTCCGGGCCTTTTGTCAGCCAGATGGCGTTGATCATGATGAGCGTGATGATCTGCTGGAACGAGATCGTCACCATCGCGAGATAGTGCCCGCCGAGCCGCAGCGTAGACAGGCCGAGCAACGCACCGGCCGCCAGCGCCATGGCGCAGCCACCGAACAGACAGAGCCAGTAGTTCAACTGATAGTCGGTCGTGCCGAGGCCGACCGCATAGGCACCGAAGCCGAAGAACGCCGCCTGCGCGAGATTGATCTGGCCGCACAGGCCGAGCACCACCGACAGGCCGAACACGGCGATGGCAAACGTGGTGGCCTGCATCAGGATGTTGAGGATGTAGCCGTCGAACCGCATGGATGCCGCGAGGAAAACGAGGATCGCGGCGCCGATGAAATACGGTGCGTGGCGGATCAGCAGCGGCTTCGGGCGCGCAATGTCGGCGACCGACTGGATGTTTTCGGTGGTGCTCATGCTTTCTCCGCGACGCGCTCGCCAAAAATGCCCTGCGGGCGGAAGATCAGGAACAGCACCAGCACCAGGAAGGCGAAGCCGTCCTTGTAGGGCACGGAGATATAGGCGGCGCCGAACGTCTCGATGATGCCGAGCGCGATGCCGCCAATGATGGCGCCGGCGACATCACCAAAACCGCCGATGATGGTGGCGGCAAAGGCCTTCAGTGCGATGGTGGCGCCCATCTGGATCGACACGAACAGGATCGGCGCGACCAGGATGCCGGCGAGCCCGCCGAGCACCGCCGAATAGATGAAGGTGATCATGATCATCGTGGAGACGGAGATGCCGAGCAGCGAGGCCATCTCCTTGTCCTGCGAGGTTGCCTGCAGCTTCTTGCCGATCATCGTGTGTTCGAAGAACCACCAGTTGAACACGACCAGCGCCAGCGTGACGGCGATGATGAGCAGATACTGGTTGTCGAGATAGACCGGGCCGAGCTGGATGCCGGGCGTATCGAACCAGCCCTGCAGCACCTGCGGCTGCGGGCCATACAGCGCCAGCACGCCATTGGCCATCAGGATGGACGCGCCGATGGTGGCGATGATCACCGGGAGATAGGTGCGATGGCGCAGTGGATAATAGACACCGAGATTGAAGATGACGCCGATGACCGCCATGCCGGCCAGCGCGATAATGAAGGACAGCCAGTAAGGCAGCGCCAGATCGACCGCGCAGACCACCATCAGATAGGCGGCGACCATGGAGAATTCGCCTTGCGCGAAATTGACCACGTTCGTCGCGCGAAAAATCAGCACGAAGCCGAGCGCGACCAGCGCATAGACCGAACCGATGCCGATGCCGGTGAAGAGGAGTTGGAGGACGAGATCCATCGAGGATTTCCAAGATCGTCATTGCGTGGAGCGAAAGCGACGAAGCAATCCAGTTCTTTCTGCGCTTGTGGCCTTCTGGATTGCTTCGCTGCGCTCGCAATGACGGTTGAGAGGCAGGCGCTGAACACTTCGAGATCCCGGATTCACGCGCGGAAGTCGCGCGTGCCCCGGGATCGACAACTAAGGCCGCGGCAGCGGCCTTAGTTGTCGAACTCGATATGCTTGTCGAAAACGATGTTGCCCTTGTCGTTCTTCACGATGTTGTAGCCGTGCAGGCCGTCGCCGTTCTTGTCGAAATTGTATTCGCCCTCTGCGCCCGGATACTTCTTGATGGCCAGGATCGCCTCGCGGATCTTCTGCGGATCGGTGGAGCCCGCATTCTTGATGGCGGTCGCCAGCACATTGATCGCATCGAACGGCCAGGAGCTCTGGTTGTCCGGCGCAACCTTGTAGGCATCGCGATAGGCCTTGCCGAACGCCTTTGCGGCATCGGACGATTCCTCGGCGTAATCGGCGACACCATAGGTGTTGTACAGCGCCGGGCCCGCGAGCTTCAGCGCGGTGACGTTCACGATCGAGGGCGAGCCGACCCACGGGATGTTGACGCCGAGCTGGCGCAACTGGCGGGCAAAGATGCCGAGATCATTTTCGAAGGTGAAGTAGGAGCCGAGAATGTCGGCGCCGGATTGCTTGATGGCGAGCACGACCGGCGTGAAATCCTGGCTCTGATTGGCATAGCCCTGATCGATCGCCACGGTGGCGCCGAGCGGGCCGAGCGCTTCGGTCAGCGCCTTGCCGCCGGCCGTGCCGAAGGCGTCGGTGGAATGCAGCACCGCCCACTTCTTCTTGCCCAGCGTCTTCACGCCATATTCGGCGATGACGCGGCCGGAATAGCTGTCATTGGGGCGGAAGCGGAACAGCCAGGGATTGCCGAGTTTTGTCAGATTGGGATCCGTGCCGCCGAACATCACCGGCTTGCCGAGCTTCAGCACGTCGGGTGCCATCGCATGCACCTGGGTGGAGCGGATCGATCCGAGGAAGCCCACGATCTCCGGATTGGCGGCGAGCTTGGAGAAAGCCAGCACGATGCCGGGATTGGTAGTCTGGTCGTCCTCGATGATCAGCTCGATCTGCTTGCCGAGAATGCCGCCGGCCTTGTTGATGGCCTCGACCGCAAGCTTGGCGCCGCCGGTGGCATATTTGCCGGCTTCGGCCGCGGGGCCGGTGATCGGCGCGCACATGCCAATCTTGATCGTTCCACCGCCCTGTGCGCGCGCGCTACCGATGATGTAAGGGGCAGCCAGACCGGCAGCAATGCCGGCCGTGAATCCACGTCGGGTCAGCGTCATCAAATCCTCCCACAGAGGCCGGACTTGAACGCCAGCCTTCTTTTGATTTTGACGACGTGGAGTTGAGCGAAAAATTCGATGCCTGTCTACAGTGACTGTGAAATTCGTACGATGAATTCATGGCAGCGCTGCAGAAACGACTTTGCTCCAAAATTATGCAGACGAGCAATCGCCCCCGTCCCGATCCTCGGCAGGCATGGCCTCCAGGCACGCTTCCAGTTCATGCAGCATCGCCTGCAATTCGACGAGTTTGCGCGCACCAAAACGCTTCGTCATCTCACCGTAGATGGCCTCGGATGTCGGCGCGACGGTTTCGATCAGCCGCAATCCCTTTGGCGTGATCGAAACGATGCTGCGGCGCAAATCCGATTTCAGAAGATGGCGCGCGATCAGTTTGCGTTCCTCCAGATCACGCAGGATTCGCGACAGGCTGGGGCCGAGCAGAAAGGCGACACGCGCCAGTTCCGTGACCTCGATGTCGCCGGACGCCGCCAGCGCGCGAAGAATGCGCCATTGCTGCTCGGTGAGATCATGCGCCCGCAGCGACGGGCGGAAGTGGCGCATCACGCCTTCCCGCGCCCGCAGCAGCGACATCGGAAGTGATTGCGAGAAATCACGCATGGGAAGCTTGGCGGGTGCACGCGATCTGGGCGCAGTGGTCATGATGGGCTCACGGGTCGGCGAGTTGCATTGCACAATCGAAATTCACGGATGCTGTTTGATCGCGATCACTTAACATGTTAATCGTCTCCACGGAAAGCCGCTCATAAGACGGCGCCGGTCAGGGATGGGACATGCCTCATTTCAGCATCGAATATTCTGCCAATGTCGGGACCGCCGCGGATATCGGCGCCTTGTGCGAGGTGGTCCGCAAGGCCGCCGTCGAGACCGGCATCTTCCCTTTGGGCGGCATCCGCGTGCGCGCGATCCGCTGCGAGCATTACGCCATCGCCGACGGCCTGCCCGATGCCGGCTTCGTCGATATCCTCCTGCGGATCGGTGAAGGCCGTTCGCTCGAGGCCCGGCAGACAGCGGGCGCGCATATCTTCGACGCTGTCTCCGCTTTCTTCGATCCGGCGTTTCTGGCCGGCAGCAAATTCGCGCTCTCGCTGGACATCCAGATCAATGATTCCGCGACGAGCTGGAAGCGCAACAACATTCACGACATGCTGAAAACCGAGGCCGACAATGGCTAAGCCCCCTGCCGATCCCGCTGCCGTCTTCAAAGACAATCAGGAACGTGCCGCGCCGCTGCTGAAAACATTGCGTGCTGATGGCATCGGCCATCGCATTGATGGCGAGGTCGTCGCCGCGTCATCCGGCGAGACATTCGAGACCACCTCGCCTATCGATGGCGCTGTGCTGGCGAGCGTCGCGCGGGGCACCAGGGAGGATATCGACAAGGCGGCGAAGGCCGCACAAGGCGCTTTCAAGGCGTGGCGCGAGATGGCGCCGGCTGCACGGCGCAAACTGCTGCACCGGATTGCCGATGCCATCGAGGATCATGCGGACGATATCGCCACGCTGGAATGTATCGACACCGGCCAGGCCTGGCGCTTCATGTCCAAGGCGGCTGTGCGCGGTGCGGAGAACTTCCGCTTCTACGCCGACCGCTGCGTCGAGGCGCGTGACGGGCTCAACACGCCTGCGGAAGAGCACTGGAACATCTCGACCCGCGTACCGATCGGTCCTGTCGGCGTCATCACGCCATGGAATACGCCGTTCATGCTGTCGACCTGGAAGATCGCGCCGGCCCTCGCCGCCGGCTGCACGGTGGTGCACAAGCCGGCGGAGTGGTCGCCGATCACGGCGGACCTGCTGGCGAAACTTGCGAAGGAAGCCGGCCTGCCCGATGGCGTGCTCAACACCGTGCATGGCATCGGCGAGGAAGCGGGCAAGGCGCTCACGGAACATCCCATCATCAAGGCCATCGCCTTTGTCGGCGAGAGCGCGACGGGCTCGGCCATCATGGCGCAGGGCGCGCCGACGCTGAAGCGCGTGCATTTCGAACTCGGCGGCAAGAATCCGGTGATCGTGTTCGACGATGCCGATCTCGACCGCGCGCTCGATGCAGTGGTCTTCATGATCTATTCGCTGAATGGCGAGCGCTGCACATCATCAAGCCGGTTGCTGATCCAGCGCAGTGTTGCGGACAAATTCATCGAGAAGCTTGTTGCGCGCGTGAAGGCGTTAAGGATCGGGCATCCGCTCGATCCGGCCACGGAGGTCGGGCCGCTCATCCATGAGCGACACCATGCCAAGGTCTGCAGCTATTTTGACGTGGCGCGCAAGGACGGCGCCACCATCGCCGTCGGCGGCAAGGCGCATGACGGCCCCGGCGGCGGGCATTATGTGCAGCCGACGCTGGTGATCGACGCAACGCCCGGGATGCGCGTGGCGCAGGAGGAGGTGTTCGGCCCGTTCCTCACGGTGATCCCCTTCAAGGACGAGGCGGAGGTCATCGCCATCGCCAATGACGTACCATATGGCCTGACCGGCTATGTATGGACCAACGAGATGGGCCGCGCGCTGCGCGTGGCCGATGCGCTGGAGGCCGGCATGATCTGGCTCAACTCGGAAAATGTCCGCCATCTGCCGACGCCGTTCGGCGGCATGAAGGCCTCCGGCATCGGCCGCGACGGCGGCGACTATTCGTTCGACTTCTACATGGAGACCAAACACGTCTCGCTGGCGAAGGGGACGCACAAGATCCAGAGAATGGGGACCTGACCCATGCCCGCGCCGGTTCATGTCTTCGATCCGCCCTTCAACATCCTGCGCGCCAGCCATGTGGTGCTGGATGTCACTGATCTCGCGGCCAGCCGCAAATTCTACGAGGACATTGTCGGCCTCCATGTGGAGGACGCCGACAGTGACACCGTTTATCTGCGCGCCGTGGAGGAGCACCAGCATCACTCGCTGGTGCTGCGCAAGGCGGCCATCGCCGGGTGCCATCGCCTCGGCTTCCGCGTCGCCAGCGAAAATGATCTCGACAGAGCCGGCGCCTTCTTCGCCGCCAATGGCATCAGCTATTCCTTCGTCGATCGTCCGTTCCAGGGCCGAACGTTGCAGGCCACCGATCCGTTCGGCTTCCAGCTCGAACTCTATGCATCCATGGAAAAGCGCCCGCATCTGTTGCGCCGTTTCGATCTCTACAAGGGCTGCCATCCGCAGCGACTCGATCACTTCAACGTCTTCGCTGCCGAATTGCAGGACACCATCGATTTCTATGCGCGGCTCGGCTTCCGCCTGACCGAATATGCCGAGGAAGACGGCGACAATGGCCGCATCGCCGCCGCCTGGATGCATCGCAAGGGCAATGTCCACGATCTCGCTTTCACCAATGGCAAGGGACCGCGGCTGCATCACTTCGCCTATTGGGTGCCGACCGCGATGAACATCGTGCATTTGTGCGATGTGATGGCGTCGTCCGGCTATCTCGCCAATCTCGAACGCGGCCCCGGCCGGCATGGCATTTCCAACGCGTTCTTCCTCTATGTGCGCGATCCCGACGGGCACCGTCTCGAGCTCTATACCTGCGACTACCAGACCATGGACGGCGACCACGAACCGCTGCGCTGGTCGCTGAAGGACCCGCGCCGCCAGACACTGTGGGGTGCGCCAGCCCCGCGCT
>NZ_JBIISY010000316.1:0-5844 GCF_044340795.1 Tardiphaga sp. | reverse complement strand
CAATGTGATGACCAAACTCGACAAGCTCGGCAAGGGCATCATCCTGATGCACGACTTCCAGAAGCACACCGCAGAAGCGCTGCCGACGCTGCTGCAGAAGCTCAAGGCCGGCGGCTACAAGGTCGTCCATATGCGCGCGAAAGCGCCGGTGCAGACCATCGCGTCCTATGACGAAGCGATCACCAAGGATGCCAAGCTGCCGACGGTAAGCTCACGTCCCGTGAACAGCGTCGTCACCACGGTCTCGGAATAAAGGGATCGTTGCGCACGCGATGTCTGACCTGACTATTCTTGGCTATGTGATCGTGTCCCGCGAAGGCATGCTCGCCGACGCCGCGGGCATCATGCCTGACAGTCTGAAATTCCCCGGCGACCAGCATTTCTTCAACGCTGCGCTCGATGAGGTCGATCTCATCGTTCATGGCCGCAATTCCTTCGAGGATCAGCCGAACTCGCCGAAGCGTAAGCGCATCGTGCTGACCCGGCAGGTCGACGGCATCGCGATCGATCCAGAGAATTCCAGGGCAACGCTCTGGAATCCGCTCGGCGCGACATTCGAGCAGGCCGTCGCGCATGCAGGCGTCACGTCAGGCAAGATCGCCATCATCGGCGGCCCGATCGTGTTCGGCATGTTCATGGATCGGTTCGACACGTTCTGGCTGTCAGAAGCGGCGCGCGTTCATCTGCCGGATGGCCAGGGCTGCTTTCCCGGCGTTCCCGCGCAGTCGGCACGCGAGGTGCTGACGAGCCACGGGCTGAAGGCGAGCGAAACGCGCGTGCTGGATGCAGCGAATGACGTCACTGTCACGGCTTGGCAGCGCCCTGCCGCAGGACGGATGAGCGAAGCGTAATCCGCTCCACGGGCGACTATGCCTCGCTATAGACATCCATGCGCGGCCCCTTGCCGATCCCTGCGATCATGAACAATCCGCCGATCAGCGACAGGTTCTTCAGCGCATGGATCATCTGGCCCTTCGCATCTGCGCCAGTGAGATTCCAGAAATCGTGGAAGTAGAACGTCGCCGCCATCACGAACAACACCAGCACCAGGGCGAAGAATCGTGCGCCGAAATTCAGCGCGATCATGATGCCGCCGATCAGTTCCAGCGCTGCAGCGGCGATTGCGAGGATCTGCTTCAGCTCCATCTTCACCAGCTCTTCGAGCTGCTGCGTGTAGGGCAGAATGTCAGCAGGCAGTGTCGGGATCACCTTGTTCGCGATCGTGTCCGCCGCGGTTCCGAGATCGAGGAACTTCATGGCGCCTGACGCAATGAAAATGACGGCGAACAGGATACGACCGAAAGTAATAAACGCCGGCATGTGAAAGCCCCACGAACTGCAATGACTGCGCACCGAAACGCGACAAGTATGATCAATCTTGTCGCAAATTCAAACGCAAATGGATGACTTCGCTGGAAGTCATCCATTTGTCGTCAGTCCAGCGGTGATGGTTCGGTGGCTCAGCCGAACAGGTTGGCCTGCGAGCGCCCTGCCCGTTCCTGCGCTTCGACCGCGGCAACAGCGGTCATGTTGAGGATGCCACGCGCGGTCACGCCCTGCGTCAGGATATGCGCCGGACGCGCGGGACCAATCAGGATCGGGCCGACCGGAAGCGCGTCAGCGAGCGTCTTGATCATCTGATAGGCGACATTGGCGGCGTCGAGCGTCGGCATGATCAGGACATTCGCGGCACCTTCGAGCTTCGAATGCGGCAGCACCATCTTGCGGGCCGCTTCCGACAGCGCGGTGTCGCCCTGCATTTCACCGTCCGACTCGATCTCCGGATGTTTTTCACGCAACAGAGCCGCCGCGTGGCGCATCTTGCGCGAGGAGTCGGTATCGTAGCTGCCGAAATCCGAATGCGAGACGAACGCGATCTTCGGCTTCATGGCGAAGCGCTGCACATGGTTCGAGGCGAGCGCCGCGATTTCGGCGAGCTCGTGCGCGCTCGGATTCGGACGCACCTGCGTGTCGGCGATGAAATGCGCGCCCTTGCTGGTAATCATGAGCGACAGCGCTGCGAAATCGCTGACACCCGGCAGGAAGCCGATGATTTCGCGGACATGGCGCAGATGGCTCATGAAACGGCCTTCGATACCGCAGATCATCGCATCGGCTTCACCGCGGATGACGGCAAGCGCGGCAATGACCGTCGCATTGGTACGAACGACCGTGCGCGCCACGTCAGGCGTCACGCCGCGACGGCCGGCGACGTCGATATAGGACTGCACGTAAGAGCGATAGCGCGGATCGTCCTCGGGATTGATGAGGTCGAAATCCTGCCCGGCCTTGATCGACAGGCCAAAGCGCTTGATGCGCGCATCGACCACCGACGGACGGCCAACGAGGATCGGACGCGCCAGCTTCTCTTCCAGCACGACCTGCACGGCGCGCAGCACGCGCTCGTCCTCGCCTTCCGCATAGATCACGCGGACAGGCTGCGTCTTCGCCTTGGCGAAAACCGGCTTCATCACCAGGCCCGAGCGGAACGCAAAGCGTTCGAGGCCGGCGGTGTATTCGTCGAAATTGGCGATCGGGCGCGAGGCAACGCCCGAGTCCATGGCCGCCTTGGCGACGGCCGGCGCGATACGCAGGATCAGACGCGGATCGAAGGGCGACGGGATCAGCGAACCCGGACCGAAGCCCTGCGTCTCGGTCTCGAAACCGGCAGTGACAGCATCCGACGGCGGATCCTGCGCGAGCTGGGCGATGGCATCCACGGCCGCATGCTTCATCGCTTCGTTGATGGCCGTGGCGCCGCAATCCAGCGCACCGCGGAAGATGAAGGGGAAGCAGAGGACGTTGTTGACCTGGTTCGGGAAGTCCGAACGGCCGGTGCAGATCATCGCATCCGGGCGCGCCTTGCGCGCTTCGTCCGGCATGATTTCCGGCACCGGATTGGCAAGCGCCAGCACCAGCGGCTTGTCGGCCATCTGCTTGACCATTTCCGGCTTCAGCACGTTCGGTGCCGACACGCCCAGGAAAATATCGGCATTGGCGATGACATCGCCGAGGGTGCGCGCGTCGGTCTTCTGCGCATAGACCGCCTTCCAGCGATCCATCAGCGTGTTACGGCCCTCATGCACGACGCCGTCGATGTCGCAGACCCAGATGTTTTCGCGCTTGGCGCCCATCGAGACGAGCAGGTTCAGACAGGCGATTGCCGCGGCACCTGCGCCCGAGCAAACGATCTTCACGTCTGGCAGCTTCTTGCCGTTCAGCAACAGCGCATTCTTGATCGCGGCGCCGACGATGATGGCGGTGCCATGCTGGTCGTCATGGAAGACCGGGATCTTCATGCGCTCCTTGAGCTGCGCCTCGATCTCGAAACACTCCGGTCCCTTGATGTCCTCGAGATTGATGCCGCCAAAGGTCGGCTCCAGCGCGGAGACCGTCTCGACCACGCGCTCGATGGTGTCGGCAGCGATCTCGATGTCGAACACATCGATGCCGGCGAATTTCTTGAACAGGACGGCCTTGCCTTCCATCACGGGCTTGGAGGCGAGCGGGCCGATATTGCCGAGACCAAGAACCGCGGTGCCATTCGAGACGACCGCCACGAGATTGGCGCGCGAGGTCAGCGCGGCGGCTTCATTGGGATCGGCAGCGATGGCGAGGCACGGCGCGGCGACGCCGGGCGAGTAAGCGAGCGCGAGATCGCGCTGGTTGGCGAGCGGCTTGGTGGCCTGGATCTCGAGCTTACCCGGCTTGGGCAGGCGATGATAAGCGAGCGCCGCGCGCGACAATTCTTCGGAGGAAGGAGAGGACATAAGCGCTCCGGTCGGGGCCAGACAGTACGGACTGCAGGAAACGGAATGATGGGTTGTTCGGCGGATTCAGCGCGATGTCTATCCCGCCGGACGGCATTGGCGCAACCGCTTCCCTATGCGTCTCAAGTGTCCCTCACCCGTTGAAATTTGACACTTTGCACCTCGAACCCGACCGCAGGATGAAGCGTCTTAGGAAAGACTGCCTTGCCGCCCCGCAGCGAAAACGGGTACCTTGATGCCACAACACGCAAATGTGTCCGACGGTGCTCCCGCGTTGCAATTCGATCAGTGGCGAAGTCAGGCATTTCGACATCAGGCATCTGCTCGCCGCGCGGCCAGCTAACGGAGTTTTCCCCAATGTCCAAGATTGCGATCGGCCTCGGCGCGGCCGCCATTGCTGCTGTCGGCGGCTATTTCGGCACCGAAGCCTATATCAAGAACCGCATTGCCAACGAAATCGAAACAAATTTCGCGCAAATCCGTGCCGGCGGCGGACAGGCCAAGCATGGTGACCTCGCTTTCAGCCTGTGGACACGCGACGTCACCATTTCCGATATCGCCGTCTCGTTCATTGCGCCGCAACAAGCCAGTATCAAGGTCGGCCGTTTCACGGCCTCGGACATCGGCCTCGGAAGCGCGTCGACCTTCAAGTCCAGCAACATCGTCCTCACCGATATCGATGCCAGCGGCGCGGTTGCGCCATCGGGGGCTCTCGACGTCATGGTCAAGGCGCCCCGTTTCGAGATTGCCGACTATTCCGGCCCGACGCAGATGCCGGCACAGGCCAAGCTGGCCTCGCCGCTCGACATGTACCGCGCCGGCCTCATGCAATTCGCCGCCATTTCGGCGCGCTCGATGACCGCTCCGAGCGTCACGGTGAACGCGAAGGGCACGGCGCTGCCGGGCGGCGCCGACTATGTGTATTCGGATCTGACGATCCGCGACATCAAGGACGGCAAGATCACCACCGCGCATGTGGGCCGCGTCAATATCGCAATGACGGTTGCACAACCCGGCAAGCAGGTGCGGATGACCGGCGATATCGTCGACATCACCGCACGGGATTTCGACGCGACGGCATCTGCCACGGTGCTCGATCCGGCCCATGCAAGCGATGACAAGTTCTATCGCATTCAGGGACAGGTCAGCACCGGCGCCTACACGCTGACATCGGACAACGGCCCCTCGTTCCGCATCGACGGCATCCGCATGGGCGACATGAAAATCCAGCCGTCCAAATTCAAGGTGCAGGAGCTGCTCGCGGCATTGCCCGCAGCTGGCGCACCTGTCGATCTCGCCAAAACGCGCGCCATGATCGAGACCGTCGCTTCCACCTATGAAGGCATCCAGATCGACGCTGCTGAAATGCGCGGCCTGTCTGTTCAGACACCGGAAGGTCCGGTCAAGCTTGCGGCCATGCGCTTCAATCTCGATCGCGGCAAGGTCGGCGAATTCGCCATCGAAGGACTGGATGGCCAATCGACGAATGGCCCGATCAAAATCGGCCGCTTCGCGCTCAAAGGCTTCGATTTCTCCGGCCTGATGCGGCAGACATCGCAAATGACGGTGCGCGGCACAACGCCTTCCACCGATGCTGTTGTCGGCATGCTGAAGGCACTGGAGAGCATCGAACTGAACGACATGATCGCGCCCCACAAGGACAGCGGCAAGCTCATTACGATACACAATGCGAGTCTGAGCTGGGGGCAGTTCGTCGGCTCGATCCCGAGCAAGATCAATCTCAAGCTCAAGATGACCGGACCGCTGGAGGAGAAAGACGGCGAGCCCTTCACGCTGCTGCGCGACGTCGGCATCAACGAAGCGACCGCCGATATGGATATCGGCCTGGCGTGGAATGAAAACGAAAAGAAGCTGGTGCTGACGCCCGGCACCTTCGAGATCGGCAAGCTGTTCGCGGTGAATGCAAAGATGTCGCTCGAGAATGTCTCGCGCGGTCTGTTCACCACCAATCCGCAGCAGGCCATGATGGCGGCGTTGCCGATCGAATATGGCGCGATTGAAATCACCGGCCGCGATCTCGGCGCCGTCGACCTTTCGATCGCTCAATATGCCC
>NZ_JBIISY010000315.1:0-5848 GCF_044340795.1 Tardiphaga sp. | reverse complement strand
ACGGGAAGCGTCCGCAAGGCCTTGCGGGTCATCAGTGCAGGCAGCGGACATTTCAGCCCGGTGAGATCGAGTTTGGTCGCGGTCACGCGAGGGCTCCGATTGATGCGACGGCGTTATATCCGGACGCCGCCGAATGTCATATGCAGCCTTATGACCACAATCGATCAAGAACCCACCCTCGGCCTCGTGCTGGCCGGCGGCCTCGCCCGCCGCTTGGGCGGCGGTGACAAGCCGATGCGCACCATCGCCGGCCGCAGCATGCTGGAACGGGTGATCGATCGCATCGCGCCACAATGTGAAATGCTCATCCTCAATGCGAATGGCGATGCCGCGCGCTTTGCAGCCTTCGGCCTGCCGGTGGTCGCGGATGATGTGTCGGATTTTCCCGGCCCGCTCGCCGGCATTCTCGCGGGACTCGACTGGACGGCCAAAAACCGACCGGACATTCGCCGGGTGCTCAGCGTGCCCGGTGACTGCCCGTTCCTGCCGCGCGACCTCGTTACGCGGATGCATCGTGCGCGCGGCGAGGAGAACGCCCAATTGGCGTTGGCCTCATCGGCCGGCCAAAAACATCCTGTCGTCGGCCTCTGGGATGTCGCGCTCCGACATCCGTTGCGCGACGCACTGGTCAATGAGCAACTCCGCCAGGTCGGCCGTTTCATGGCCCGTTATCGCCTCGCGACGGTGGACTGGCCAACCGACCCTATCGATCCCTTCTTCAATGCCAACACCTCCGACGACCTGACCGAAGCCGAGCGGCTCGCATTGCTCGACGACAAGGGCTGACCTAAGCTCCTCCCAATATGCGGCCGCAAGCGCCGCACTCGATTGGGAGGATTCTTATGCGCGGCACCTGCTTGTCCGTGGTCTCTTCACTCGCCTTCGCTCTCCTTGCCTCGACGGCCTCCGCGCAGGTTTCCGATGACGTCGTCAGGATCGGCGTGCTCACCGACATGAACGGACCGGCGGCGACGCCATCCGGCCAGGGCTCGGTGACAGCGGCGCAGATGGCGGTAGACGATTTTGGCGGCACGGTGCTCGGCAAACCGATCAGCGTCATCGTCGGCGATCACCAACTCAAGCCCGACATCGGCGCTGCACTTGCGCGCAAATGGTACGATGTCGATCAGGTCGATCTCATCGTCGACGTCCCGGTCTCCGCCGTCGGCCTCGCCGTGCAGAATGTCGCCAATGACCGCAAGCGGCTGTTCATCACCCACTCCACCGGCTCAGCCGATTTCCACGGCAAGTTCTGTTCGCCCTATACGATGCAATGGGTGTTCGACACCCGCGCCCTCGCTGTCGGCACCGCGCAGGAAGTGGTGAAGCGCGGCGGCGATAGCTGGTTCTTCATCACCGACGATTTTGCCTTCGGCCATGCGCTGGAGCGCGATGCAGCGGCCGTGGTCACGAAGACCGGCGGCAAGGTGATCGGCAGCGTGCGCCCGCCATTCGGTGCGTCGGATCTGTCGTCCTTCGTGCTGCAGGCACAGGCCTCGAAAGCGAAGATCATCGGCATTGCCGGTGGCCCGCCCAACAACATCAACGAGATCAAGACCGCCGGTGAATTCGGCGTGTTCAAGGGTGGCCAGCAGATGGCGGCGCTGCTCGCGCTGATCACCGACATCGACTCGCTGGGCCTGCAGACCGCGCAGGGCCTGCTGCTGACGACATCGTTCTATTGGGATATGGACGACAAAACCCGCGCCTGGTCGAGGCGCTTCTTCGACAAGATGAAGCGCATGCCGACCATGTGGCAGGCCGGCGTCTATTCATCCACCATGGTCTATCTCAACGCCATCAAGGAAGCCGGCACGGATGATCCGTTGAAAGTCGCCGCCAAGATGCGCGAGAAACCGATCGAGGATTTCTTCGCCCGCAACGGCAAACTGCGCGAAGACGGGCTGATGGTGCATGACCTGATGCTGGTGCAGGTGAAGTTGCCGGAGGAATCGAAATACCCGTGGGACTATTACAAGATCCTCGCCAGGATTTCGGGCGAGGATGCGTTCGGGCCGCCGGATCCGGCCTGTGCGTTGGGGAAGAAGTAAAATCTACTTCACCACCCCGATCTCGCGAAAATACGCCAGCACGCCGGGATGGATCATCGACAGTTCCGGCGCGGCGGCGACGGTGTTGCTCGCCGTCGTCTCCCTGGCCTGTGCGAGCTTCACCCCCAGCGTCGCCTCTGCGCCATGGAGCGTCTTGGCCAGCCGATAGGCGACCTCATCGGGCAGAGTCTCACGCGTAACGATGTAGCTCCACGACCCCACCGAGGCGATCGGCACCGGCTGGTTCGGATAGCTGTTCGCTCCGATCAGCAGCGGCTTCAGGAAGCTGTGTTTGCTGCGGATCTGCGCGATCTCTCCGGCATCGGGCGCAATGAAGCGCGCGCCACCGGGGCTTTCGCTCATCGCCTTGAAGCCCGGCCAGCCGATGCCTGCGCCCCACAACGCCGCAACACGGCCGTCCAGCACCATGGCCGGGCCATCGCCGGCACGGTCGAGATAGATGGCCTGGAAATCCTTGTCCTGATCGAGCCCGAGCCCGTCCAGCACGTAACGCGACAGGAACACCAGCCCCGAGCCTTTGGCTCCGAATGCCACCGGCTTGCCGACGAGATCGCGGATCGTCCTGTACGGACTATCCGCGCGGACCACGAACATGCCGGGATTGGAATACAGCGCCGTCAGTATCTTCAGCCTTGTCGGCGCCCGCTTGATGCCCTTGAAGGCCTCATAAGCGGGCTCGCCGGCCACCAGAGCGAGATCGAGCCTGCCCTCTTCCAGCAGCGGGATGTTTTCGGTGGAGCCCTTCGTGTTCTGTGTTTTCAGCTGCAGTCCGGGATCGGCGGCATTCATCACCTCCGCAAAGGCATCGCCATAGAGCGGAAAGCCACCGCCGGGTGTCGCCGTGCCGAGGCTGAGGATGGTGGGTGACATCACTTTCTCCTGCGCCGTCGCAGCGCCGCCAGCCAGCATCGCACAAGCCAATGCTGCCAGCTTCAAAATCGCTACTCTCATGGAAAATGTCCTGACCCCGCCGATGCCTGCACGCAGCCATAAGTAGGCAAAACCGGATTTCTATGAAAGCATGCGGATAACGGGCAGCAAAGCCCGATCAACGCCGTGCTGCCATGCCGATCAATCGTGCGGGTGCGGCCACAACACTGGGAGGGATCATGTTCGCATCTTTGCGTGCGAGGACGCGTCGCGTCATCGCTGTCTGTGCCATCGCTCTGACCGGTTTCACCGCCACCCCCGCTTCTGCTGCCAGCTATCCGGATCGCCCGGTACGCTGGCTGATCGGCTTCGCCGCCGGCGGTCCGGTGGATATTGTCGCCCGCATCATGGCGCAGTGGCTGTCGGATCATTTCGGCCAGCAGTTCATCGTCGAGAATCGCGCCGGCTCCGGTGGCAATCTCGCTGCCGCCGCCGCGGCGACGTCGGCGCCTGACGGCTACACGCTGCTGTTCGTGGCGCCGAACAATGCGATCTCGACCTCGCTCTACAAGAAGCTGCCGTTCGACTTCATGCGCGATATCGTACCCGTCGCCAGCATCATGCAGCTCACCAACATGCTGGTGGTGTCCAATGCGATGCCGGCCAAGACAGTGAAGGAATTCGTCGATTACTGCCTCGCCAATCCCGGCAAGATCTCCTACGCCTCATCGGGCAATGGCACTTCGGTGCATATGTCGGCCGAATTGTTCAAGGCGATGACGAAGTGCGACATGACCCATGTGCCCTATCGCGGCTCGGCCATCGCCTTCCCTGACATCATCTCCAACAAGGTGCAGTTGATCTTCGACAACCTGCCCACTGCGCTCGAGCAGTCCCGCGGCGGCAGCGTCCGCGCCCTCGGCGTGACGTCACCGCAGCGCTGGCCGAGCGTCCCCGACATTCCGGCCATCGCCGAGACGGTACCGGGCTTCGAATCCGTCGGCTTCTACGGCATCGGCGCCCCCAAGGGGACGCCGCCGGAGATCATTGCCACGCTCAACACGGCAGTGAACGAAGCGCTGAAGGATCCGAAGCTGATTGCCCGCCTTGCCGACACCGGCGGCGTGCCGAAGCCGATGACGCCCGAGGAATTCGGCAAGCTGGTCGGCAGCGAGACCGAGAAATGGCGCAAGGTGGTGGACTTCGCCAAGGTCTCGGTGGACTGACGGGCTAGACGCTGACGGCAACGATGGCGGGCAGCAGCTCCGAGCTGCTGACCGCCCCTGCCACCAGATAGGCGAAGCCGAGCAACAGCAGGAAGCCGACGAAGAACAGGCCGAACAGGATCAGCGAGATCTTCTTGGCGAAGGCGGAGATATTGGTGAAGCCGAGACCGCCGGCAATCAGCGATATGATCAAAGAAATGATGGCCCAGCGCAGCATCCCGGCTTCCCCCGCTTTGAAAATGCGGACGAAAACGCCGCCTGCGCATCAAAGTTCCACGACCGCCCTCCCCGCCATTGAACGGCAGCGGCGAGCCATATAAGGAAAGCAGGCACCGCCGTCCCCGCGCACTCGCGCCGGACGCCGGCGGGCCTGTAGCTCAATGGTTAGAGCCGACCGCTCATAACGGTCTGGTTGCAGGTTCGAGTCCTGCCGGGCCCACCAATGATTTCAGATAGTTTGTACGGACTACGAAAGAACGACTCGATCCCGACTTAAGAACGACTCGGTTCCTCCTGTAAGAACGGATCGTTTTCTCGATCTTCTTGAGATCACTGGCTGAATCTCGCCATTTTTTTTCACGCCGCGCTTGGCGTTCAAAAAAATAGGGGGAGGGGCATTTCCCGCTTCCAGAGTGTTTGCGCTACCGAAGCCGATCTTCTGCGGGACCAAAGAGGATTATTCCCAGAAATCGGCTTTGCCAGAACGTCGGTCTCTTATCAGTCTCGACAGTCTTCCGTCACAAAAGGCACGTCGGAGAGCGGGGCCGACCAGAACCTCGCAACTATCGGGCGCAATGCCAAGTTAGCCAAAGCGCGGCTTGAAAGATGGCGCAGGGCATATGTCCAGCAGCTACACCGCATGGCCGAACCGAAGAAAGGTCAGCCACGCAAGGCCCGAGCGGAACGGGCCTGCGCTCCGGCTCAAGCAGATGAAGGTCGAGAGGCCAACGCCGACCGATATACCTGCAATGCTACGGCGCCGCGGTGAGGGACCGGCCGTTTAGCGGATCAACCTCAATTTTAGGCTCAGCCGCCAGTCGGATTTCCATCAGCGTCACGTTCTCATGAGTTGTTCCCCGGTAGGCGACCGGCATCGAGATTCTCGCCTTTGCCACGCTTTATAGTTTGACGCGCAATAGACCAAAACCGGAGCACTTTTGGCCGCGGCGAAGATCGAAGTTGCGTTGGAAATCTGTTGGGAATTCCCATCCAAGTTCAAGCACGACACCCGCACCAGTCTTAAACGAAACTCGAGTGCTTTCGCGGGAAACCGTAGAGGTAGAACTGCCCAAATTCGAGGATACCTCTCGGCTTCGCGAACTGCTGGCTTGCCATGCTGCACTCCTGCTGGACTGAAAAAACCATTCGGATGCGCACAGCACAGAGGCAACGACCTCAACATCGGCAGTAACCGCAATCATCCAATCACTTTATCATGGGAAACCGCAATCAAGGAGTTTTCTGCAGCCTTTGGCGCTGTGCGATAAAAGTCGCCCCGCGAGCGGTTGGTTAGCTTCCTTGTCTACGCCCCCTACCGCGCTTTACAATTCTGGGGCTTCTGGCGGGGCCTTTGTCCCGCGATTTGTCGGCGCCCGCACCACTATTGCAGAAGACCTCTCCCGGCTCGCTCTTGCAAGGCAAGCGCTTGAGGTTCCTGCTTAGCGGCCAAGGTTCATGCCC
>NZ_JBIISY010000080.1:0-25681 GCF_044340795.1 Tardiphaga sp. | reverse complement strand
TCCGCGTGCGGTGTTCCTGATCGAGGGTCATACCGACGCGGTCGGCTCCGATGTCGACAATCTGTCGCTGTCGGATCGTCGCGCGCAGTCGGCAGCCGAATTGCTGACCCAGCAATTCCAGGTGCCCGCGGAGAACCTGACGTCGCAGGGCTATGGCGAGCAGTATCTGAAGATCCAGACCGATGGTCCGGAGCGGCAGAACCGTCGCGTGACCGTGCGCAACATCACGCCGCTGTTGAACGGCGGTCAGGCCTCGCTGCCGCCACCGCCTCCGGGCACGGCACCGCCGCCGCGCCGCTAAGCGGAGCCAACAAATACCAACGGCCGGGAGCGATCCCGGCCGTTGCGTTTAGAGCTTTGCCAACTCGCTGCGACGTGATGAGTTCTGGTGTGCCGCGTCACATTGCCCGCATATGAAACTGGCATTGAAACCAAACGTAATTGCCAAAGCCGCCCGCGGCGGCACAGCAAAATTTTCAGGAGAAGCACCATGTCATCGATGTCCCGACGCCACTTGATGTTCGCTGCGACCGGCATGGCTGCCGCCATTGCCGCGCCGCGCTTCGCTTTCGCCCAGGCCGCCGCGCCTGCTGCGACGCCGGCTGCAGGCAATGCACCCTTCATCCTGCCGCCGCTGACCTATCCGGTGAATGCGCTGGAGCCGCATATCGATGCGAAGACCATGGAGATCCATCACGGCAAGCATCACTCCACCTATGTCGCCAACATGAACACCTTCGCCAAGGACACGCCGATGCTCGGCGAGAAGCCGCTGGTGGAAGTGCTCGGCAATCTCAACAGCGTGCCGGAGGCGATCCGCACCGGCGTGCGCAACAATCTCGGCGGCCACGCCAATCACACCATGTTCTGGCAGATCATGGGCCCGAATGGCGGCAAGCCGGATGGTGAAGTGCTTGCCGCGATCGATCGCGACCTCGGCGGCATGGAGAAATTCCAGACCGATTTCAATGCCGCCGGCGGCCGTCAGTTCGGCTCGGGCTGGGTGTTCGTGGTGGTCGACAAGACCGGCAAGCTGTCGATCGAAACGCGTCCGAACCAGGACAATCCGATCATGGACGGCAAGCGCGCGCTGATGGGCAATGACGTCTGGGAGCACGCTTATTACCTCACCTATCAGAACCGCCGGCCGGATTATCTGAAGGCTTGGTGGAATACGGTGAACTGGACGAAGATCGGCGAGCGCTATGCGGCCGCAAAGGCTGGTACGCTGGCGGTTTAATTCTCTTTGTAGGGTGGGCAAAGCGACTTGTCCGCCATAGCGCGAAGCGCGACGGCGGAAGCATGCCCACCTTGACCAGCCGTGAATCTCAAGGTGGGCACGGCGCAAGCGCGCCTTTGCCCACCCTACAGAATCACTTCGTCACGTCGCCCGCATCGCGCTCGCTTTCGGCGAGCGAGGCCGGCTCGATGCTGTAGCGCTTGATCAGCGGCATCTGGGCCACGGCAAAGGCCATGGTCAACGGGATCACGCCGAAAGCCTTGAAGGTCACCCAGAAATCGGTGCTCTGGGTGCGCCAGATCACTTCGTTGATTACGGCCATGGCGGCGAAGAACAGCGTCCAGCGCAGCGTCAGCGCACGCCAGCCTTCCGGCGTCAGGTTGAAGACCTGATCGAACATGATGGCGATGAAGGAACGGCCAAACAGGAGGCCGCCGCCGAGCACTACGGCGAACAGGCCGTAGATGATGGTCGGCTTGACCTTGATGAACGTCTCGTCATGCAACCACAGCGTCAAGCCGCCGAACACCAGCACGACGAAAGCCGTCACGATCGCCATGATCGGCACATGCTTGACGACCACATAGGACGCGATCATCGCGATGACGATCGCCACCATGAAAGCGCCGGTGGCCACGAACAGGCCGAACTTCGAATTGGCCACGAAGAAGATGATCAGCGGGCCGAGCTCGGTGGCGAGCTTGAACAGCGGGTGCGGTTGCTTCTTGTCGATGACGTCGCTGCTCATGGTCTTCAGCTCTCGATTCCTGCTACAGCCTTGGCGAAATCGCCGGCCGTGAACGGCGCGAGATCGTCGATGCCTTCGCCGACGCCGATGAAATGCACCGGCAGCTTGTACTTCTCCGACAGCGCCACGAGGATGCCGCCGCGCGCGGTGCCGTCGAGCTTGGTCATCACCAGACCGGTGACCCCAGCCGTACGATGAAACGCCTCGACCTGCGACAGCGCGTTTTGTCCCACCGTGGCATCGAGCACGAGCAGCACCGCATGCGGCGCCGACGCGTCGACCTTCTTGATGACGCGCACGACCTTTTCGAGCTCGTTCATCAGCTCGGCCTTGTTCTGCAGCCGGCCGGCGGTGTCGATCAGCAGCACGTCGCGATTGTCGTCACGGGCGGCGGTGACAGCGGAGAAAGCAAGGCTGGCAGAGTCCGAGCCCTGCGTGCCGGCGATCACCGGCACCTTGTTGCGTTCGCCCCAGACCTTGAGCTGTTCGATGGCTGCCGCGCGAAACGTGTCGCCGGCGGCCAGCATCACCTTGCGGCCTTCGGCGGTGAGTTTTGATGCCAGCTTGCCGATGGTGGTGGTCTTGCCGGAGCCGTTGACGCCGACCACGAGGAGAACGAACGGTTTGTGGGCGGTGTCGATCTCGAGCGGCTTGGCGACCGGCGACAGCACTTTCTCGACCTCGGCGGCCACCACGGCCTTCACCTCATCGGCGGAGATGGCCTTGTCGAAGCGGCCCTGGCCGACCGCCTTGGCGATCCGGGCAGCCACGTCGGAGCCGAGATCGGCGCGCAGCAGAACGTCCTCGATGTCCTCGAGCATCGCACGGTCGAGCTTGCGCTTGGTCACGAGGTCGGCGACCGCCGAGCCGATCGAGCTCGAGGTGCGCTTCAGGCCGTCGGAGAGCCGTCGCCACCAGCTCTGTTTTGGCGTTTGGGGAGTGTCGCTCATGTCGGGGGTGTGTTAGCCGTTTCGCGCCATGAATCAAAGCAATGCCAGTGAAAGTGACGTCGACGCCCTGCCGGTTGCGGTCGTCGAGCCCGCCCTTGTCGGCGATCTGACCGAAGCCGACATTCTGTCGCGGGTGCTGCACCGGGATGGCCTGATGCTGGTGATCGACAAGCCGGCCGGTTTGCCGGTGCATCGTGGCCCCAAAGGTGGGCCGAATTTGGAGAATTCCTTCAGGTTCCTGCAATATGGCCTGCCGCGCGCCCCGGTGTTGGCGCATCGGCTGGATCGGGACACGTCGGGCTGCCTGGTGCTGGGCCGCCATCGCAAGGCGACCGCCTCGCTCGGCCTGCTGTTCAAGCACAGCCGCATTTCCAAGACCTATTGGGCGGTGGTGGAAGGTGGGCCAGAGGCCGACGAGGGCGTGATCGACATGCCGCTCGGGCGGCTCAATGCCGAACGCGGCTGGTGGATGAAGCCGGACCCGGAAGGGCTGCCGTCGGTGTCGAATTTCAAGGTGCTCGGCCGCGGTGGCGGCATGAGCTGGCTGGCGCTGGAGCCGGTCACCGGGCGTACGCATCAGCTGCGCGTGCATACCTCGGCGTCGGGGTATCCGATCGTTGGCGACAATATCTATGGCAATGGGCCACGCTTCGGCGAGCCGACGCTGCATCTGCATGCGCGGAAGATCGTGATCCCGATCTCGAAGAACAAGGAGCCGGTGCGGGTGACGGCACCAGTGCCGCCGCATCTGCAGGAGCGGATGCGGGCGTGTGGATGGAATGGGGAGTGACTCTCCCTGTCGTCACCCGGCTTGACCGGGTGACCCAGCAAACTCAATTGTTGGTACTTGATCGGCGCGGCCGGTGTTTACTGGATCCCCGCGTTCGCGGGGATGACAGTATGAGTGTTCAGGTCAGCGGTTACGCATCAAGCCGCTTGAACACCAGCGTTGCGTTCGTCCCGCCAAAGCCGAACGAATTCGACAGCACGGCGCCGAGCTTGGCATTGTCGATGCGCTTGCGCACGATCGGCATGTCGGCGAACACCGGGTCGAGTTCGGTGATGTTGGCGCTCTCGCAGACAAAACCGTTCTGCATCATCAGCAGCGAATAGATGGCTTCCTGCACGCCGGTGGCGCCGAGCGAATGGCCGGTGAGCGCCTTGGTCGCCGAGATCGGCGGGCACTTGTCGCCGACGCCGAACACGTTGCGGATCGCCTGCATTTCCGGCGGATCGCCGGCCGGGGTCGAGGTCGCATGCGGGTTGATGTAGTCGATCTTGATGCCGCCGGTGGTGGCCAGCGCCATCTTCATGCAGCGCTCGGCGCCTTCGCCCGACGGGGCGACCATGTCGTAGCCATCCGAGGTCGCGCCATAGCCGACGATTTCGCCATAGATCTTGGCGCCGCGCGCCTTGGCGTGTTCGAGTTCTTCGATGACGAGAACGCCAGCGCCGCCGGCGATGACAAAACCGTCGCGATTGACGTCATAGGGACGCGAAGCGGTGGCCGGGGTGTCGTTGTATTTCGACGACATGGCGCCCATAGCGTCGAACAGCACCGACAGCGACCAGTCGAGTTCTTCGCAGCCGCCGGCAAATACGACGTCCTGCTTGCCCCACTGGATCATCTCATAGGCATTGCCGATGCAGTGATTCGAGGTCGCGCAGGCGGACGAGATCGAGTAGTTCACGCCCTTGATCTTGAACCAGGTCGCGAGCGTCGCGGACGCGGTCGACGACATCGCCTTCGGCACTGCAAACGGACCGACGCGCTTCGGGCCCTTGCTGCGGGTGATATCGGCGCTGTCGACAATGGTGCGGGCCGACGGGCCGCCGGAGCCCATGATGATGCCGGTGCGCTCGTTGGAAACTTCTTCCGGCGACAGGCCGGAGTCCTGGATCGCTTGCTCCATGGCAATGTGATTCCACGCAGCGCCTTCACCGAGGAAGCGCATGGCGCGACGATCGACCACGTCGGCAGGATTGATGGTCGGCGCGCCCTGCACCTGCGAGCGGAAACCCAGCTCTGCATGTTTCTCGGCGCGCGTAATGCCGGACTTGGCCTCATGGAGGCTCGCAAGCACTTCCTGCGTGTTGTTTCCGATGGATGAAACAATGCCCATCCCGGTGACGACAACCCGTCTCATGATCGTCTCGCCCTTTGAATTACGTGTTGTGGACTCGGCGGTCGCCCCCTCGGAAACCGCCGTCGAGATACAGTGGCTGCTATGCTGCCGACTGTGTTGCGGTGGCATCCTGCTTGAACAGGCCGACCTTCAGGTCCTTTGCCCGATAGATAATCTCGCCATCGGCAGAAAGCGAGCCATCGGCAATGCCGAGCCACAGTTTGGAACGCATCACGCGCTTGACGTCGATGGTGTAGACGACCTTTTTGACATTCGTCAGTACCTGGCCGGAGAATTTCAGATCGCCGAGGCCGAGCGCGCGGCCGGGACCAATACCGCCGGACCAGCCGAGGAAAAAGCCGACCATCTGCCACATGGCGTCGAGGCCGAGGCAGCCCGGCATCACCGGGTCGTTCTTGAAGTGACAGGCGAAGAACCAGAGGTCCGGATTGACGTCGAGTTCGGCCTGGATGAAGCCCTTGCCGAATTCGCCACCGTCTTCGGTAATGGTGGTGATGCGGTCGAACATCAGCATCGGAGGCAGCGGTAGCTGGGCATTACCTGGTCCGAACAGCTCGCCGCGGCCACAAGCCAGCAGGTCTTCGTAAGTGTAGCTGTTCTTTTTGTCCTGAAGCATACCGGGCTTTCTGGGTCCACTGCTGTCCAAGGGCTGACTTTGACCAAGAAAGCCCATATAGAATTGTTCCAAATGTCGCGGGAACCTGTCCCGGTTCGGGGCTCTCTATCATACGCTCATAAGGCGGCAAAGCGGCGTATCACCCGCTTTTAACGGCATAATTGGGTTCGGCCCTCGTGCTGCGATGCACGGTTCCCCGGGGCGGACCGTCTAGTTGCGAAAATCTTGCATCTGGAGCCCTTCCTTTTTATATTATTGGGGAATTTCCGAGTAGAATTGCGTGGAAGTGACAGGATTACTGACGTGGATATGAGCGACAGCATTTCGACGATGGACGACGCAACTGCGGTTGCCGAAATCAATCATGGCCGCCAGCCGGCCCTGACTGGTTGCCCGTGGCATGACGTCAACGAAATGCTGCAGTCGGTCGGCCTGCGTCCCACCCGTCAGCGCATGGCGCTGGGTTGGCTGCTGTTCGGCAAGGGCGCCCGCCACCTGACCGCGGAAATGCTCTATGAGGAAGCCACCCTGGCCAAGGTGCCGGTGTCGCTGGCGACCGTCTACAACACGCTGAACCAGCTCACCGACTCGGGCCTGCTCCGTCAGGTCAGCGTCGATGGTACGAAGACCTATTTCGATACCAATGTGACGACGCACCACCACTACTATTTCGAGAACAATCACGAGCTGGTCGATATCCCGAACCAGAATCTCGTCCTGACCAAGATGCCGGACGTGCCGGAAGGCTTCGAGATCAGCCGCATCGACATGGTCGTTCGCCTGCGCAAGAAGCGCTAAGGCTGCACGGGCGCGCTGCGCCCGGCCTTGCTCAAGGAAGCGGATTATTTCCTGCGCTGGCGTTTCGCCGGCGCAGTTTCATTTTGGGGCTCCGGCATCGCCGCCACGATCGCCCGCGCCAGCGCACGGCCCACACAGGCATAGCCGTCGGCCGAACTGTGCAGTCCGTCCCAGCTCGTCAGCGCGGTCATCGGCAGCCCGCCTTCGACGGCGCGGCGCATCAGGTCGAAGCGCGAGAACAGCGGCACGTTCTCCTGCCTCGCGGCCTCTGCGATGCTCGCCTGCATCTTGCTGTGGTTCGAGGCGAGGATGACCGGCGCGTATTGCTGATCCATCAGCACCACATCGGCGCCCCTGGCCTTCAGTTGACGGATGCCCTCGACGATCCTGCTGGCAAGGCTGTCGCCGCTCTGTAGCCAGGTGACGTCGTTGGTGCCGATCTGCCAGATCACCAGATCGGGCCGGTGCGCGAAGACGTCGCGTTCGAAGCGCGCGACATTGCCGGGGATGGTATCGGCATTGCGTCCGCTATTGGTGATCGCGACCTGCAGGCCCGGCTTCAGCAGCTCCAGCTCGGATTTCAGCATGCCGGGATAAGTCAGCGCCGGGTCGGATTGCCACAGGCCGCGCGTCGACGACGAGCCGATCGCGACGATGCGCAACGGCTCATTGGCCCGGAGCCGCGCGGCGGTGCGTGCGAGTGGTGCGGCCTCGGTCAGCGGCTGTCCAATGGCGAGGCAGGTCTCGATGGCGGATTGCGCGAGGGCAAGTTGCGGCAAAAGCGCAAGTGCCAAGGCCAGGAGGCCGGGGCGCATTCCGTCAATTCACCTTTTCGTCGAAATACACACCCCACAGGCGCTGTTGCTCGATCCAGCCGTCGAAGCCGGTGCCGACGACGCGGCACCAGCCGTCGCGGCAGCGCCGCACCTGTGCGACCACGCCGGCCTGCAAGCGCGCGGCGACGGCGCTTTGCGGGTTCGGATCGTCATAGATCGCGGCCAGCTCGTCCTTGTGCTTCATGGTCACCACCGCGGTGCGGCGGCCGGACAGCAGCGAGTGATACACCCAACCCTCGGAGCCCTCGGAATCGCGGACCCGGCGCCAGTTCTCGTATTCGGCCGTGATCTCAACGGGCAGGCCGGCCTTGGTATAGACCCAGGCGACATCGTTATCCTTGGTGGGGCCGGCGCGGACATTCACATGGTCGGATTTCAGGCTGACATAGCGCGGCACCGGCAAGCCGCTGGCGCCGAGCGGGACGTTACTGGCGGCGAGAGCCGGATCGATTGCTGCGACCAAAAGTGCCGCCACCAAACCCGCATACGCAAAACGCCCCGCCGTCATTAACCCAACCTCGTCCCATTCCATCATTGTCGCATTGCACGCTCGCCTTGAGGTTCTTGTTTCGGCCCTGTTCTCTGATAGAGAGGACCGAAGGCCCAAGACACTGACCACGACACCCGGTTAAGTGTCGGGGAACCCGAGGAAACGGTGCATTTGCGCGGCTGCCGGAGTTTCGATCAACCGGGTTAATGCGGACTGAACGAACAAGGGGCGAGTGAGCAGGATATGACGATCAAGAAGAAGCCCCTCGTTGTCGTCACCCGCCGTCTGCCGGATTCCATCGAGACGCGGATGCGCGAATTGTTCGACGCCCGTCTCAATGTCGACGATGTGCCGATGACGCAGGAGCAGCTCGCCGAGGCGATCCGCACCGCCGACGTGCTGGTTCCCACCGTCACTGACGAAATCACCAAGGACTTGCTCGATCAGCCCGACTGCAAGGTGAAGCTGATCGCCAATTTTGGCAATGGCGTCGACAACATCGATGTCGCTGCGGCCCAGGCCAAGGGCATTACCGTCACAAACACACCAAAAGTGCTCACCGAGGATACGGCCGACATGACCATGTCGTTGATCCTCGCGGTGCCGCGCCGCCTCATCGAGGGCGCGGCGATCCTCACCGAGGGACGTGAGGACTGGCAGGGCTGGTCACCGACCTGGATGCTCGGCAAGCGGCTCGGCGGCAAGCGCCTCGGCATCATCGGCATGGGCCGCATCGGCCAGGCGGTGGCGCGTCGCGCCAAGGCATTCGGGCTGCAGATCCACTATCACAACCGCAAGCCGGTCGCCCCCGTGATCGCTGACGAACTCGGCGCGACCTACTGGGATTCACTCGACCAGATGCTGGCCCGCATGGACATCATCTCGGTGAATTGTCCGCACACGCCGGCGACATTCCATCTCCTGTCGGCGCGTCGTCTCAAGCTGATGCGCAAGGACGCCTATATCGTGAACACCGCGCGCGGCGAGGTGATCGACGAGGAGACGCTGACCAAGCTGATCGAGACCGGTGACATCGCCGGTGCCGCGCTCGACGTGTTCGAACACGAGCCTGCGGTGAATCCGAAGCTGGTGCGTCTCGCCAAGGCGGGCAAGGTGCTGCTGCTGCCGCATATGGGATCGGCAACGGTGGAAGGCCGTGTCGAAATGGGCGAGAAGGTGATCATCAACATCCGCACCTTCCTCGATGCGCACAAGCCGCCGGATCGCGTGTTGCCGAACATGCTGTGAGCGGGGCGTCGCTGCTCTGATTGTTATCACCCGCGAAAGCGGGTGATCCAGTAACCGACGTCAACAAAGCATAGGCGCCGGTGTCTACTGGATCGCCCGATCGAGTCGGGCGATGACAAGTGAGGCACGATCTTACTTCAGCCGAAACATCAGATAGCTCGCCTTGCGCCCTTCGCGCGTCGCCTTCCGGCCGTAGCGCGTCATGGTGTAGTTCGGCCATGGCAGGCGCCAGTCGTCGGCGCGCTCGGCCAGCCAGGTGAAAGCCGGTGAGCGCGTGACGTGCCACAGCGTCCACGCCACATAGCTCTCGATATCGCAGACGAAACGAAACTCGCCTGCCGGCATCAGCACGCGGGACATGGTCGCCAGTGTGGCGTCCTGCACGAAGCGGCGCTTCCAGTGCTTCTTCTTCGGCCAGGGATCGGGATGGATCAGGTCGATGCGCTTCAGCGACTGTGCCGGTGCCCAGTTCAGCAGTTCCGCGGCATCGCCGGCGACGAGGCGAATATTGCGTATCCCCTGCGCCTCGATCTGCACGAGGATCTTGGCCATGCCGTTGATATAGGGTTCGCAGCCGATGAAGCCGATATGCGGATGCGCGAGCGCTTCGGCGACCAGATGCTCGCCGCCGCCGAAACCGATCTCGAGGCGCACGGCTTCGAGATCGCCGTCGAACAACTGACGCAGATCCGCCGGGGCGGGCTGCGTGATGTCCACGGTGAGGGCGGGCAGAAGCGTGGTCATCAGATCGGCCTGATGGTCGCGCAATTTGTGGCCTTTGCGGCGTCCGAAGAAGGAGCCGGTATAGCGCTTGGATTCGTCGGTATTGTCGTCAGTCATCATGGCGCGGTGATAGCGCCGAAACGCGCATTCCGCCATCGGCGCGATGACGAATACCGGCCTAAAATCGCGAGGGACTGTCGTATCGAGGATGGGCAAGACGCTGCGCGTCTTTGCCCACCCAACAAACGAGCGCGTTAGTTCGCTTCCGTCGCTTCGCGGGCGGCGATCTGTTCGACGAGATCGACGATGCTGCGGCGAAGCTTGCTATCGGAGATGCGCGTGAAAGCGCGCGTCAGTGCGAGGCCTTCGGACGTCGCGAGAAAATCCGACACGTAGGTGGGGGAGGCTGCTTCGCCGAAACCATTGCTGGTTTCGATAGCACCGGGGCCGCCCTCGAACAGGAAGGAGACGGGCACCTGGAGGATTTCCGAAATCTGCTGCAGGCGGCTGGCGCCGACGCGGTTGGTGCCCTTCTCGTATTTCTGTACTTGCTGAAATGTGAGGCCGAGCGCTTCGCCCAATTTTTCCTGACTCATGCCCAGCATTATCCGGCGCATGCGCACACGGCTGCCGACATATTTGTCAACAGGATTGGGCGCTTTCGTCGACATCTCGATCACTCCTGGTACACAAAATGGGGAGACGGAGCAGAGAGACGCCCGTCGCAGATCGGCATCAGTGGCGAGCCGACGGTATCCTAATAGACTATATAGCAGCGGCGTAAATCTTCCTAAGTAGAAAATTTGAGCCTCTGATGCATTATTTTCTCAAATAGCGAGAACTAAAGCTAACAAAGCTAGCTTAGAAAGCCTTCATCAGTAGACGTTGTGCGAATTATCAATCCCGGATGTGGTCCGTCGTAACTATCTAAAATAGTTGAGTTACTATCAACCGCGGGACTTTGCCCGGCGGCGAACGACCAAAACGATAGCCAGTGCAATACCAATCGCCGCGGGAAGATCGCCGGCTTTCGCGTAAAAAGTGGGCTGAATCGCCGCAGGCAGGCGGGAGTCGAGCACGCCTTCGATACCAAGACCGAGCTGCGCGACGATGCGACCGACCGGGTCAACAACGACGGAGATCCCGGTGTTCGCCGCGCGAACCAGCGGAAGCCCCTCTTCGATAGCGCGGATCCGGCTCTGCTGCAGATGCTGATAGGGACCGGTGGAGATACCGAACCAGCCGTCATTGGTGAGGTTGACGATCCAGCCGGGCCTATCATTCTGGATCACGATGTCGTCGGGGAAGACGGCTTCGTAGCAGACCAGCGGCAGCATCGGCGGGGCGCCCGGCACGTCCATCGGCTTGCGCCGCGTGCCCGGGATGAAGCCGCCATGAACCTTGGTGAGCTGCTGCAGGCCGATCTTTTCGAGCAGGTTCTGGAACGGCAGATACTCACCGAATGGAACGAGATGCAGCTTGTCATAGACGGAGAGGAAGGTGCCGTCGTGATCGATGACGAAGATCGAATTATAGGCGCGGGTGACGCGCGTGCCCGGTGGCTGATCCGGCGGCCGCACGGCGCCGGTGATCAGCACGGTGCCCTTCGGCAGCAGATCCGCGATCTGCGCCATCGCATCGGCTTCGCGCGACAGGAAGAACGGGAAGGCGGATTCCGGCCAGATCAGCACATTGGCCGAGCCGACACCGCTATTCTCCGGCCCGGTCGAGCGATCCGACAGCGCCAGATACTTGCTCATCACGTCCGCCTTGGCGGAGTAGTTGAAGCGTTTGTCCTGCGAGATATTGGGCTGCATGATGCGCAGCTTCACATTGGCCACATACTCCGTTGGCATGCGCGCCAGGCGGACGGTGCCATAGATGCCCATCACGACCAGCAGGGACGCTGCAAGCGCTGGCGCGAGCCATGGTCGCTGCGCGCGCGAGCGGCTGTCGATCAGCGCGGCAGGCGATGCAAAGATCGCGACGGCGAGGAATGTCATGCCCCACAGGCCGATCAGCGACATGGTCTGTGCGAGAGCGAGCGGCTCGGTCAGCGCATAGCCGAACGCATTCCACGGGAAGCCGGTGAGCATATGCCCGCGCAGCCATTCGCCGATCGTGAGGCTCGCCGCAAGCGCCAGTACGCGCGATGCATCCCTGGTCCAGAGTAGCCGCGCCAGCGCAAAGCCGAGCGCGGTGTAGAGCGCGAGATAGGCGGGCAGGCCGCAGATCGCGGCCGGTAGCAGCCATGCGAATGTGTCGGCATCGACGAGGAAAGCATAGCCAATCCAGTACAGACCCGGCACGAAGTAGCCGAAGCCGAACCACCAGCCGGCCATGGCCGCAGCCGGGATGCCGCGCATCTTGCCGGCGGCCGCGCCGTCGATCAGCCAGACGACGACGGGAAATGTGATGAAGAGGATCGGCCAGGCATTGAACGGCGCCATCGCCAGCGACGAGAAGGCGCCGGCAAAGAAGGCAATGGCGGCACGCCGCCAGCCCCAGGCAAGGATGATGCTGAGTGCGACATCGCGCAATGGCTTTGGAATCATGGCTTGGGGATCACGGCGTTCCCGCACTGTCTCCGGAGGGGGGCGGATTCGCAGTGTCAGTCGGTTGCGAACTGGCGGTGTCGGTGGGCGCGCCACGCTTGCGTGCTTCGCGGACGCGCGGAGCAGGGCGCTCCTTGCGCGGGCCGATGCGCAGCCGCTTGACGCGGCGCGGATCGGCATCGAGCACTTCGATCTCGAATTCGCCGGGGCCTGCGATCACTTCGCCGCGCACGGGCAGGCGGCCCACATGGGTGACGATATAGCCGCCCAGCGTTTCCACGTCCTCGCCGTCCTCGCCGGTCTCGAAATCCTGGCCGATCAACTTTCGTGCTTCTTCGAGGCTAGTGCGGGCATCGGCGATGAAATAGTCGCCCTGCTTGACGATCGAGGGCGGTTCTTCGCTGTCATGCTCGTCGTCGATCTCGCCGACGATCTGTTCGACGATGTCCTCGATGGAAACCAGGCCGTCGGTCCCGCCATATTCGTCGACCACGAGGGCGAGATGCAGGCGCGCCGCCTGCATCTGCGCGAGGAGGTCGATGGCACGCATGGACGGCGGCACATAGAGCAGCTTGCGGATGATGCCGGTCTCCACAAGGGTCTGTGCGAGATCGACGGTACGCATATCGAGCCCGGCGGGCAGCGGCTTCTTGCGCTTCGCCGTGGCCGGCTTCGGCTCGCTGCGCGCCTTGATCGTCATATAGCCGAGCAGGTCGCGGATATGGACGATGCCGACGGGGTCATCGAGTGTCTCGTTATAGACAACGAGGCGCGAATGGCCGGCGCTCTCGAACAGGCTCATCAACTCGGCGAGCGAAATGTCCTGTTTGACCGCGACGATGTCGGAACGATGCACCATCACATCGGCGATGCGGCGCTCGTTGAGGCCGAGGATATTGCGCAGCATGGTGCGCTCGATGGTGGTGAAGCCGGTCTCTTCCGGCTCCGAGGCATCGAGGACCACCTGCAGATCGGCACGCACCGATCCGGTCTTCCATCCGAACAGCGAGCGGATGGCGCGCGTCAGCCAGTTCTCGGCGGCGGGGCGGATGACCTCGCCGTCATGAACCACTGCGGGCAGGTTGTTCGCCGTATTGTTACTATCGCCCTCCGGCATGTCAGGTCACCTCGCCCTGATTTGCTCGCGGATCACTATCCGCATAGGGGTCGGGAATGCCGAGCGTCGCGAGGATCTCGCGTTCGAGCTGCTCCATCTCCTCGGCCTGCTCGTTGTCCTCATGGTCATAACCGACGAGATGCAGGAAGCCGTGGACAGCGAGATGGCTGAGATGGTTGGCGAACGGCTTCTCTTCGTTGTCCGCTTCTCGGCGTGTCGTCTCATAGGCGATGGCGATGTCGCCCAGCATCATCGGCATGTCGTCCGGCACCTCGGCGCCTTCCGGCGGCTGCAATGCCGGGAAGGAGAGCACATTGGTCGCCTTGTCCATGCCACGCCAGTTGTTGTTCAGCGTGCGGATGCCAACATCGTCGGTGAGCATGATCGCGAGTTCGGCATCGGCGGTGTCGTCCTCGACCATGCTCGATGCAGCCTCGATGGCGCGATGAATGATCGCGTCGGCCTCGGGCTCGGCGGACCAGCAGTCGGCGACGACGAGAACTTCGGTCGCAGGTGGGATATGGGTCGTCATGTTTGAATAGTTTTTCTCATCGACGGAGCTCGGTGCAGCTCCGTCGTTCGTCCTGGTTATTTGCATTAGTCCCTGGTGGCCGCTGCCTTCGTCGAAGCTTCCTTGATCGAAGGTTTCGGCGCTGCTCCCTCATAGGCGGCAACGATGCGTGCCACCAGCTCATGGCGAACCACGTCTTCGCCCTTGAAATGCACCTGCGCGATGCCCTGCACGCCATCGAGAAGGCGTACGGCTTCGGACAGGCCGGAGACCTGGCCATTCGGCAAGTCCACCTGCGACGGGTCGCCGGTGATGATCATGCGGCTGTTCTCGCCGAGACGCGTAAGGAACATCTTCATCTGCATCGATGTCGTGTTCTGTGCTTCGTCGAGAATGATGGCCGCATTGGTCAGCGTACGGCCGCGCATGAAGGCGAGCGGCGCGATTTCGATCTCATTGGCGGCCAGCGCACGCTCGACCACGCGCGCATCCATCAGGTCATAGAGCGCGTCATAGATCGGGCGCAGATAGGGATCGACCTTCTCCTTGAGGTCGCCGGGCAGGAAGCCGAGGCGTTCGCCGGCTTCCACCGCGGGACGCGACAGGATGATGCGATCGACCTCCTTGCGCTCGAACAGCATGCAGGCATGTGCCACCGCGAGCCAGGTCTTGCCGGTGCCGGCCGGGCCGACGCCGAACACGAGTTCGTTGCTCTTGAGCGCGCGGATATAGGAGTCCTGCGCGGCTGTGCGCGCACGCACCGGGCGCTTGCGCAGATTGATCGCCTCGAAATTCGAGATCGGCTTCGACGGATGTTTCGGATCGAACGGAAACAGCGAGCCTTGCGCCAGCGTGGCACGGATCGCACCTTCCACATCGCCTTGCGCCAGTTCGATGCCCTGTGCGGCCTGCGTATAGAGCATTTCGAGCACGCGGCGACCGGCGTCGCAGGCGTCGCGGGTGCCGGTGAGCGTGATGTGATTGCCGCGGCTGTCGACGACGACATTCAATCGTCGTTCCACCAGCGCGAGGTTCTGGCCATAGGGGCCGACCAATGCGGAGGCCGCGCGGTTATCGTCGAAGTCGATGACGACCTGCGTCTCGGCTGATGCGGTAAAGTCGGGTTTGCGAGCAGCGAGCGTAGACGAATCCGATGCACTCTTTGCCAAGAATTCAGGCTCCCGTGGCGGTGAGAACAGGCTGCGATAACTCAGGCGATGAAAGATTAGGGCGTGAAGCTGACGCCAGCGTGCCGATCAGGCTGTAGCGCTCGAGGCTGTCGATCCGGACCGGCAGGATCTGGCCGATGATGTCTTCGGAGGCCATCACATGGGCCGGCTGCAGGAAGGCCGTGCGGCCGACGATCTGGCCGGGATTGCGGGCGGCGCGCTCGAACAGCACATCGACAGTCTTTCCGACGGCAGCCTTGTTGAAGGCCGCTTGCTGGCTGTCGATCAAAGTCTGTAGCCGCGTCAGTCGCTCGTCCATGTCGGCCTGTGACACCGTCTCCTGCAACTCCGCAGCCGGCGTACCCGGTCGCGGCGAATACTTGAACGAATACGCGCCAGCGTAACCGATTTGTGTGACGAGCGCGAGTGTGTCGGCAAAGTCCTGTTCCGTCTCGCCGGGGAAGCCGACGATGAAATCCGACGTAAAAGCAATGTCTTGGCGTGCAGACTGAAAACGCTCGATGACCCGGCGATAATACGCTGCCGTATGTTTTCTGTTCATGGCCGCGAGAATCCGGTCCGAACCGGACTGCACGGGCAGATGCACGAAGGGCATCAACTGCGGCAGGTCGCGATGCGCTGCGATCAGCGTATCCTCGACATCGCGGGGATGGCTGGTCGAATAGCGGATGCGGGCGATGCCGGGGATCTCGGCCAGACGGAAGATCAGCGTGCCGAGCGCCCACGGGCGGCCGTCCGGGCCCTCGCCGTGATAGCCGTTGACGTTCTGGCCGATCAGCGTGATCTCGCGCACGCCGTTGTCGGCGAGGCGTTTGGTATCCTCGACGATCTGCGCCACCGGGCGCGATACCTCGGCGCCGCGCGTATAGGGCACCACGCAAAACGTGCAGAACTTGTCGCAGCCTTCCTGCACCGTCACGAAAGCCGAGACGCCGCGAGCGCGAATCGCCGCCGGTTTAGGTGCCGGCAGGAAGCCGAATTTGTCCTCGACCGGAAAATCCGTATCCAGCGCGCGCTCTCCGCCGCGGGCCTTGGCCAGCAGCTGCGGCAGGTTGTGATAGCTCTGCGGTCCGACCACGACGTCGACCACGGGCGCACGGCGGATGATCTCGTCGCCCTCGGCCTGGGCGACGCAGCCGGCGACCACGACATTCATCTGTTTGCCCTGCTGCGCGGCTTCCGCCTTGGCGAGGCGCAGCTTGCCGAGCTCGGAATAGACCTTCTCGGAAGCCTTTTCGCGGATGTGGCAGGTATTGAGGATCACCAGATCCGCATCGTCGGCATTGGCTGTCTCGATGAATCCCTCAGGCGCCAGCGTGTCCACCATGCGCTGGGCATCGTAGACGTTCATCTGGCAGCCGAAGGATTTGATGTGCAGCTTGCGCGGCGCGGTCATGGAACCTGAAATCTTGGAGAAAGCGCATTCTGTGCGCGGGGTTCAATTATAGGCTCACGCCCGATAAATCCAGCGCTAGCGGCAAAATATAATCGTTACAACGGGTTAGGTCGGATCGAAGGCCCGCTCGCCGGGGACGCCGGCAGCGATCAGGGCCGGCAGCTGCCGCATGTCGTCGAACACCAGATGGGCTCCGGTGGCCTGCAGGGCCCCGGCGGTGGCCGGGCTGCAATGGGCGCCGCCATGGAAGCCGAGCACCGTCATGCCCGCCGCAACGGCTCCTGTGACCCCGTGGATGCTGTCCTCGATCACCACGCAGCGGGCGGGGTCGACGCCCATCTGGGCGGCGGCGAACAGGAACAGGTCCGGCGCCGGTTTGCCGCGCTCGACCTGCAGGGCCGAATAGAGATGCTCGCCAAAATGATGAATCAGTTTCGTGGTGGTCAGGCTTGAGCGAATCCGCGTCGGCGTGCCGGAGGAGGCGACGCATTTCTTCTGCGCGAGGCCGGCCAGCACATCGTCGATTCCCGCCACCGGCTGCAACTGCTCGCCGAACACCCGGTCGATCGTGGATCGCAGCGAGTCCGTATAGTCGTCCGGCAATATGCGGCCCATTTCGGCTTCGACTTCCGCGCGCGCCTCGCGCGCCGAGCGGCCGAGAAAGCGCTCATGCACCTGTGCCGAGGTGATCGGATAGCCATAGGCCGTCAGCACATCGGCATGCACCACGCAGGCCAGTGCCTCGCTATCGACGAGCACGCCGTCGCAATCAAAAATGACGAGATCGAAGCTCACTGCTTGGATTTGTCCTCGTCGAGCGGCACGCAATACAGCTCGAGCCGATGGTCGACGAGCTTGTAGCCGAGCTTGGCGGCGACTTCAGCCTGCAATTTCTCGATGGCTTCAGAGGTGAATTCGATCACGGTGCCGTCGCGCAGATTGATCAGGTGATCGTGATGCGTATCGCGCATGGTCTCGTAGCGCGCGCGGCCCTCACGAAAATCGTGGCGTTCGATGATGCCGGCATCCTCGAACAGCTTCACGGTGCGATAAACCGTCGAGATCGAGATCTTGTCGTCGATGGCGACGCAGCGGCGATAGAGCTCCTCCACATCCGGATGATCGTCAGCTTCCGCCAAGACGCGCGCGATCACGCGGCGCTGTTCGGTCATGCGCATGCCTGTCGCAGCGCAGCGCGCCTCGATGCCGCTCACTTTGGAAGATGTTGATTTCAATGCCGTCATGGTTCTTGTCCTGATGGGCTTCTTTTGCCACCGGGGCGTCGTCAGGACAAGTCGCGGCGCATGATCAGGGCGTTCAATTCGGCACCGTTGGCCTCCTTGTAATAGCGCTCGCGCTGGCCCACCACCGCAAAGCCGGTACGGTCATAGAGCCGTCTCGCCGGCATGTTGTTTTCCTCCACTTCGAGGAACACCGTGCGCACGCCGCGACCGGAAAGATGACCGAGATGGGTCATGAACAATTCGCGCGACAGCCCGCGGCCGCGTTGCTCCGGCGATACCGCGATGGATAGGATTTCGGCTTCATCCGCCGCGAGTCGCGATGCGGCAAACCCGATGATGTTGCGGCCCTGGCGCAGCCGGTGGATCAGCGTGTTCTGCTCGCGCAGCATCTGGTCGAATTCGCCGTCACCCCAGCCGCGATGGAACGACGCGGCGTGCAGTCGCGCCAATGCCCCCGCATCTTTTGGTGTCGCGGCTTCGACCACCGCTGGCGCAGTGCGGAAAAACGGGAACCAGGATGGCAGCGTCATGGTGCCGGCTGGGCCTGGTCGAGACTGCCCATCAGGCTCGCCTGCGGCTTGGCGTCCGGCGCGCGCAGATAGAACGGTCGCGCCAGCGCTGTCTGCGGATCGACGGCGGCGCCGAGCCAGGCAACCCACGCGATGTCAGGCGCGGCCTGTTCGTCGATGGCGACCGGTTGCGGCGCGTCGATCGGCCATCGCGCGGCCAGCAGGTTCGCGGCATTGCCGACCAGATACGGCGCCCCGAACCGGGCAGCTTCGATGGCTTCCTCGATCGGCACGACGCAAGGGCGCTGCAGTGACGTGCCGTTGCCGCTCACCGCCTGGAAATACACATGGTCATGCCGCGCATCGATGGCGGCGATGATCGGCGCTTCACCACTGCGGGTCACCACCGGGGCTGCATAGGCCGCCAGCGTGGTCACGCCCACCACAGGCTTGCCGGCAGCCAGGCCGATGCCGCGCCCGGCGGAAAGGCCCACCCGCAGGCCAGTGAAGCTGCCCGGTCCGGTGGTCACCACGACCCGGTCGAGCGCGGAAAACGCGATGCCGGATTGGGCCATCACGCGCGCCAGCAGCGGCATCAGCGCCTCTGCATGGCCGCGCTTCATCGGCAGGGACTCGTGCGCGACCAGCTGCCCGGTACCCGTATCGAGAATACCGGCAGCGCAGGCGTCGAGAGCAGTGTCGATGGCGAGAAGCAGCATGTCGGTTTGCAGTTCGATCAAGGCGAAAAGAGTGTCGGATTTCGTACTTATAATATTCGATTGCGAGCAGCGCCATGCCCCATTCTCCTGCCGCGAGCAGTTGATGGATGCAGAACTCGCTCAACTATCACATTTATCTTTATCAGAAAGGCACGGCGAAGTGTTTGAGAGGCGGGATTATTCGGTTCAGGGCCGTGCGTAAGCCAAGGGAAAGCGGCGCAATCTAGTTTTCCACTTAATGAATTTTTCGGAGATCGATGAGAGGATCATACCAGCTAGCGCTGTCGTGTCCGACTCACCTGCGCGAGCCAGTCTGGTTTTTTTGACGATACGATTTTCCGGGAATCCATAACAAGAAAGTCTTTCAATGTTGCAGTGGTTGACGACTACAGCTGCGCGGAACGCGCTTGCTCAGGCGACGGCGATCAACAAGTCGCAGGCGCTGATCGAATTCAATCTCGACGGCACGATCATCACCGCAAACGAAAACTTCCTGGCGACCATGGGCTACACGCTCGCTGAGATTCAGGGCAAGCATCACAGCCTGTTCGTCATGCCCGAGTCGCGCGACAGCGATGCTTATCGTGATTTCTGGGCGGTGCTGGCGCGCGGCGTGCATCAGACCGGCGAGTTCAAGCGCCTTGGCAAAGGTGGCCGCGAGGTCTGGATTCACGGCTCCTACAATCCGATCATGGACGATGCTGGCAAGCCGGTGCGGATCGTCAAGTTCTGCAGCGATATCACCGCACAGAAGATGCGCGGCCTCGAGGATAGCGGCAAGGTCGCCGCCATCGAGCGTTCGCAGGCGATGATCGAATTCGATCTCGACGGGACCATCGTATCGGCCAACCAGATTTTCCTCGATGCCATGGGCTATACGCTGGACGAGGTCCGCGGCAAGCATCACAGCATGTTCGTGATGCCGGCGGATCGCGAGAGCGCAGCCTATCGTGCGTTCTGGGCGAGCCTGAACCGCGGCGAATATCAGGCGGCCGAATACAAGCGGGTCGGCAAGGGTGGCAAGGAGGTCTGGATACTGGCCACCTATAACCCGATTCTCGACGAGCGCGGTGTGCCGATCAAGATCATCAAATTCGCGTCGGATGTCACTGACCAGAAGCTGCGCACGGCAAACTTCTCCGGACAGATCGAGGCGATCGGCAAGTCACAGGCCGTGATCGAATTCAATCTCGATGGTATCGTGCTCAATGCCAATGAGAACTTCCTGTCTGTGATGGGTTATGCTCTGTCGGAGATCCAGGGCAAGCATCACAGCATGTTCGTCACCGCCGACGAACGCAGTGGCGATGCTTATCAGGCGTTCTGGACAAGTCTGCGCCGCGGCGACTATCAGACCGCCGAATATCAGCGTATCGGCAAGAACGGAAAGCAGGTCTGGATCCAGGCTTCCTACAATCCGATTCTCGATCTCAACGGCGCGCCCTACAAGGTCGTGAAATATGCCTCCGACGTCACCGCGCAGGTGATCGCGCGGATGAAGAGCGAGCGTGTCCGTGGCATGATGGAATCGGTGGCGGCCGGCGCCGAGGAACTGAACGCATCGGTGCGCGAGATCTCGGACGCGATGACCAAGTCGCGCGATACGGCGATGTCGGCGGTTGGGAAGGTCGAACTCGCCGATGGTCAGGCGCAGCGCCTGTCGGCTGCGGCCCAGGCGATGAGCGGGATCGTCGAGCTGATCGGCAATATCACCGGCCAGATCAATCTGCTGGCGCTCAATGCGACGATCGAATCGGCGCGCGCGGGCGAGGCCGGTCGTGGTTTTGCCGTGGTGGCGTCCGAAGTGAAGAATCTCGCGACCCAGGCACGTCAGGCCACCGACCGGATCTCCGGCGAGATCGGCAGCCTGAACGGGATCTCGAGCGACGTGGTCGATGCGCTGAATGCGATCAAGAGCGAGATCCAGAATGTCAGCGAATATGTCACCGCCACGGCGGCGGCGGTCGAGCAGCAGAGCGTGGTGACCAGCGAGATGTCATCGAGCATGCAGCGCGCCGCGGAAGAAGCGGCGAGCATCGGGCGATAAGCGGACGGAACGGCTGGATGGAGCGCATCGGGCGTGTCGCCCGCTGGCTCCATCCGCGCCAAACTAATCGTATCAAGCGGCCATCGCCGGCGCGGCCAGCGCCTGCCAGTTATTGGCCAGCTGCAGTTTCGGCTCGGTGAGCTCCTGCAGTTTCTCCAGCGTCATGCCCTCGACCATCTCGCGCACGAACAGGCCCTGTTCGGTGACGTCGATGACCGCCAGATTCGTATAGATGCGCTTGACGCAGCCCGGCGCCGTCAGCGGCAGGCGGCACTTGTTCAGAATGCGCGGCTGACCCGACTTGTCGGTGTGATCCATGATCACCCGGATTTCCTTCGCGCCGACCGCAAGATCCATGGCGCCGCCGACGCCGGGCGGAAAGCTCGGATCTTCCGTGGTCCAGTTGGCGAGATCACCGGCTTCCGACACTTCAAACGCACCGAGCAGGCTGACATCGAGATGCTTGCCGCGGATCATCAGGAACGCATCCGCATGATGCATGAACACGCCGCCCTTGATCAGCGTCGTGTAGTTCTTGCCGGCATCGATCAGGTTTTCGTCTTCGGTGCCAGGCTCCGGCTTGGGGCCGAGGCCCAGAATGCCGTTCTCGCTGTGGAAGATCACCTCGCGGCCATCCGGCACATAGCTCGCGGCGCGGGTGGGCATGCCGATGCCGAGATTGACGTAGGCGCCTTCCTGCAGGTCCTGCGCGGCGCGCCAGGCCATCTGGTCACGGTTGAGCGGCTTGTAAGTCGTCATGCTTTTGCTCCCAAATTCTTGGCTCCGACGACCACGATGCGATCAATGAAAATGCTGGGCGTCACCACCGCTTCAGGGTCCATGCTGCCGAGCTCGACCATCTCGTCCACCTGGACGATGCTGAGATCGGCGGCCATGGCCATGATCGGATTGAAGTTACGCGCTGACTGGTTGTAGACGAGATTGCCCCAGCGATCCGCCTTCATGGCGCGAAGCAGCGCGACATCACCCTTCAGCGGCTTCTCGAACACATGCAGCACGCCGTCGATCTCGCGGGTTTCCTTGCCCTCGGCGAGCTTGGTATGCGCGGTTACCGGCGAGAAGAAACCGCCGAGGCCGGCGGCATGGGCATGCATGCGCTCGCTGATGATGCCCTGCGGCACCAGTTCGAGTTCCAGCGTCTTGTCGCGATAGGCTTTCAGGAACGCGCTGTAGTCGCCCGAGCGCGGATAGGAGCAGATCACCTTCGAGACGCGGCCGGAATTGATCAGGCGGGCGAGGCCGACATCGCCGTTGCCGGCATTGTTATGGACGATGGTGAGATTGGTCGCCCCCTGTTCGTGCAGCGCCTCCAGCAGATCATCCGCGATCCCGACGGTACCGAATCCGGCCACCAGAACGGTTGCCCCGTCCTTCACCCCAGCCACGGCATCGGCCAGGCTGGCTACGCGCTTGTCGATCACTCCCGAAAACTCCCTGATACGGAATTGTTATGGCCGCCAATAGCTTGCGGCATATTGCGGGCGGAATAGAGCATCGCGGACAGCGAAGTTGAAGAGACAAATTTGCAGTCCCCTCTCCCGCAAGCGGGAGAGGGGAAGAACCGCCCCACCAATTTCCCAGTTGCAAACTCCCCACCCCGCGCTTCTAATTAGACCAATTAAAAATCATCGGGAGGTCTGCACGTGTCCACAGTAAAACTGACGGTCAACGGCAAAGCCGTTTCCGTCCAGGTCGAAGACCGGACGCTTCTCGTCCATTTGCTTCGCGAAAACCTCAACCTCACCGGCACCCATGTGGGCTGCGACACGTCGCAATGCGGCGCTTGCATCGTCCATATCGACGGCAAGGCGGTGAAATCCTGCACCACGCTGGCCGGCCAGGCGGATGGCTGCAGCGTCACCACCATCGAAGGCATCTCGAAGGGTGACCAGCTGCATCCCATGCAGGCCGCCTTCCGCGACAATCATGGTTTGCAGTGCGGCTATTGCACGCCGGGCATGATCATGTCGGCCATCGACATTGTGCATCGCCACAATGGCGACCTCGATGAGCAGACGGTCCGCCACGAGCTCGAAGGCAATATCTGCCGCTGCACCGGCTACCACAACATCGTCAAATCGGTGCTCGACGCCGCCGGACGCATGAAGGTTGCGCAAGCGGCTGAATGAGCTGCGGCGACTTGAATTGAGCTGAGCCGACCGCGCGCTTTGGTGAAAGCCGCGGACAATCAAGAACTCCGGCAGGGAGAGGACCCACAGGATGGGCGTTGAAGGCATCGGCGCACGCGTTGCGCGCAAGGAAGACAAGCGATTCATCACCGGCCGCGGCCGCTATGTCGACGACGTCAAGGTCGTCGGCCTCACCCACGCCCATTTCATCCGCAGTCCCCACGCCCATGCCAAGGTGAAGAGTATCGACGCGTCCGCGGCGAAGGACATGCCGGGGGTGGTGGACGTTCTCACCGGCCAGCAGCTTGTCGACGACAAGATCGGCAATCTGATTTGCGGCTGGGCCATCACCTCGAAAGACGGTTCGCCCATGAAGATGGGCGCATGGCCGGCGATGGCGCCGGACACGGTGCGCTTTGTCGGACAGGCCGTCGCCGTGGTCATTGCTGAGACCAAGAACCAGGCGAAGGACGCAGCGGAAGCCGTTGTCGTCGAATACGAAGAACTGCCCGCCGTCAGCAACATGAAGGCGGCCATTGCGCAGGGCGCGCCGCAGCTGCATCCGGAGGCCCCGGGCAATGTGGTCTATGACTGGTCGATCGGCGACGAGAAGGCCACCAATGAGGCCTTCGCGAAGGCCGCGAATGTGGTTTCGCTTGAGCTGACCAACAACCGCCTCGTCCCGAACGCGATGGAGCCGCGCGCGGCTGTCGCCGAATATGACGACGCCGAAGAGCATTTCACGCTCTACACCACGTCGCAGAACCCGCATGTGGCGCGGCTCGTGCTCTCTGCCTTCTACAATGTCGCGCAGGAGCACAAGCTGCGCGTCATCGCTCCTGATGTCGGCGGCGGCTTCGGCTCGAAAATCTTCATCTATCCCGAAGAGATGGTGGCGCTCTGGGCCGCAAAGAAAACCGGCCGTCCGGTGAAGTGGACCGGTGATCGCTCGGAAGCGTTCCTCACCGACGCGCACGGCCGCGATCACATGTCTCACGCCGAGATGGCCTTCGACGCCAACAACAAGATCCTTGGCCTGCGCGTGAAGACCCACGCGAATTTCGGCGCCTATATGTCGCTGTTCTCGTCCTCGGTGCCGACCTATCTCTACGCCACGCTGCTGTCGGGCCAGTACAACATCCCGACCATCTATGCGGAGGTCATGGGCGTCTACACCAACACCACGCCGGTGGATGCATATCGCGGCGCCGGTCGCCCCGAGGCGAGCTATCTGCTCGAACGCCTGATGGAGACATCAGCGCGGCAGTTGAAGGTCGATCCGGCCGAGCTGCGGCGAACCAACTTCATCACCCAGTTCCCGCACCAGACGCCCGTCATCATGGCCTATGACATCGGCGATTTTGGCGCAGCGCTGGACAAGGCGCTGGAGACCATCGATTACAAAGGCTTCCCCGCGCGCAAGGCCCAATCGAAAGCTGCCGGCAAGCTGCGCGGCCTCGGCTTCTCCTGCTACATCGAAGCTTGCGGCATCGCGCCGTCGAAGGCTGTCGGTTCGCTCGGCGCCGGCGTGGGCCTGTGGGAATCCGCAGAGGTGCGCGTCAATCCCGTCGGCACCATCGAGATCCTCACCGGCTCGCACAGCCACGGCCAGGGCCACGAGACGACCTTCGCGCAGCTTGTCGCCGATCGTCTCGGCATTTCCATCGAGCAGGTCTCCATCGTCCATGGCGACACCGACAAGGTGCAGTTCGGCATGGGCACCTATGGCTCCCGCTCCGGCGCCGTCGGCATGAGCGCGATCCTGAAAGCCATGGAGAAGATGGAAGCCAAGGCGAAGAAGATCGCCGCGCATCAGCTGGAAGCCGCGGAGGGCGACATCGTCATCGAGAATGGCGAGTTCAAGGTGACAGGCACCGACAAGTCCATCGCGCTGCCGATGGTCGCGCTCGCCGCCTACACCGCGCATAACCTGCCGGACGGCATGGAGCCCGGCCTGAAGGAAAGCGCCTTCTACGATCCGACCAACTTCACCTTCCCCGCAGGCACTTACATCTGCGAAGTGGAAATCGACCCCGGCACCGGCAAGACCGACATCATCGACTTCGTTGCCGTCGATGACTTCGGCCGCCTCATCAATCCGATGATCGTCGAGGGTCAGGTGCATGGCGGCATCGCCCAGGGTATCGGCCAGGCCATGCTGGAAGCCGCCGTCTATGACGACAACGGCCAGCCGGTGACGGCATCCTTCATGGACTACGCCATGCCGCGCGCCGACGACGTGCCGTCCTTCAAGATCTCGCATTCGAGCACGCTCTGCCCGGGCAATCCGCTCGGCATCAAGGGCTGCGGCGAGGCCGGGGCGATCGGTTCGTCGCCCGCCGTGATCAATGCGATCACCGATGCGCTTGGCCACAACAGGCTGGAAATGCCGGCGACGCCCGGCCGTGTCTGGGAAGCGCTGCAATTGCAGCAGGCAGCAGAGTAAG
>NZ_JBIISY010000079.1:0-25821 GCF_044340795.1 Tardiphaga sp. | reverse complement strand
GGGGAGGTCTTGTCCTCTTCCGCCGCTGGGTTCGTCACGTCATTGGCGCCGATGACGAAGGCGATGTCAGCCTGGGCGAATTCCGAATTGATGTCCTCGAGTTCGAACACTTCATCGTAGGGCACATTGGCTTCGGCCAGCAGCACATTCATGTGGCCTGGCATACGGCCGGCGACCGGGTGAATGGCGTATTTCACCTCGACGCCTTCCTTCTTCAGCGTATCGGCCATTTCACGCAGCGCGTGCTGGGCCTGAGCCACCGCCATGCCGTAACCGGGCACGATGATGACCTTCTGCGCGTTCTTCATGATAAACGCCGCGTCATCCGCCGAGCCGAGCTTGGCCGGCTTCTGCTCGCCCGAACCACCGCCGGCCACGGCACTCTCGCCGCCGAAGCCGCCGAGGATGACCGAGATGAAGGAGCGGTTCATCGCGTGGCACATGATGTAGGACAGAATCGCACCGGATGAGCCGACCAGCGCGCCGGTGATGATCAGCGCCGAATTGCCCAGCGTGAAGCCGATGCCGGCAGCGGCCCAGCCCGAATAGGAGTTGAGCATCGAGATCACGACCGGCATGTCGGCGCCGCCGATCGGGATGATCAGCAGCGCGCCGAGCAGCAGCGCAAGGATGGTGATGACCCAGAAGTCGACGGCCGAGCCGGACTTCACCAGACCGTAGATGAAGAACACCAGCGCAAGGCCGAGCACGATATTGATGATGTGGCGTGCCGGCAGGATGATCGGCGCACCGCTCATGCGGCCCGAAAGCTTTGCGAAGGCGATCACCGAGCCGGTGAAAGTCAGCGCACCGATGGCGACGCCGAGCGACATTTCGACCAGACTTGCGGCCACGATCTTGTTGGTCGCGGGATCGAGAATACCGAAGGCTTCGGGGGCATAGAAGGCGCCGGCGGCGACCAGCACCGCGGCCATGCCGACCAGCGAGTGGAAGGCGGCGACCAGTTCGGGCATCGAGGTCATCGGCACGCGCTTGGCGATGACGGCGCCGATGCCGCCACCGATGGCGATGCCGAGGATGACCAGGATCCAGCCCAGCGCATCGGCCGGCGGATGCGCGGCCAGCGTGGTTCCGACGGCGATGGCCATGCCGACCATGCCGAAGAAATTGCCCTGGCGGCTCGAGGCCGGGCTCGACAGGCCGCGCAGCGACATGATGAAGAGCACGCCGGCGACAAGATAAAGCAGTGCAGACAGATTGGCGTTCATCTCAGGACCCCATCACTTTCGTCACCTTGAGGTGAGCGCCAATCACTTGGACTTCTTCTTGTACATTGCGAGCATGCGCTGGGTGACCAGGAAGCCGCCAAAGATATTCACGCAGGCAAAAATCAGCGCCACGAAGCCGAAACCGCGGGCGAGCACGCCACCGCTGCCAGCCAGCTTGACGCCAACCGCGAGCAGAGCGCCGACCACGATCACCGACGAGATCGCATTGGTCACCGACATCAGCGGCGTATGCAGCGCGGGGGTCACCGACCACACCACGAAATAGCCGACGAACACCGCGAGCACGAAAATGGAGAGCTGAAAAACAAACGGGGAAACCAGCGAAGCATGATCCATGGCGGCTCTCCTTAGGCAGTCTTCGGCTGGAAGTTCGGATGGATGACGGCGCCGTCCTTGGTGAGCGCCGTGGCCTTCACCAGTTCGTCGTCCCAGTTCACCGCAAGCGCCTTGGTCTCCTTGTTCACCAGCGTTTCGATGAAGGAGAACAGGTTGCGTGCATAAAGGCTCGACGCCGAGGCGGCGACGCGACCGGCGACATTGGTGAAGCCGACGATCTTGATGCCGTTAATGTCAGTGACTTCGCCAGCCTTGACGCCCTCGACATTGCCGCCGCGTTCGACAGCGAGATCGACCAGCACCGAACCGGGCTTCATCGAGGCGACCATCTCAGCCGTGACCAGACGCGGCGCCGGTCGGCCCGGGATCAGCGCTGTGGTGATGATGATGTCCTGCTTCTTGATATGCTCGGCCGTGAGGGCAGCCTGCTTGGCCTGGTATTCCTTGGACATTTCCTTGGCGTAGCCGCCGGCGGTCTGCGCATTCTTGAACTCGTCGTCCTCGACGGCCAGGAATTTCGCACCGAGGCTCTCCACCTGCTCCTTGGTGGCCGGACGCACGTCCGTCGCCGTCACGACAGCGCCGAGACGGCGCGCGGTGGCGATGGCCTGCAGGCCGGCAACGCCGACGCCCATCACGAACACCTTGGCGGCCGGAATGGTGCCCGCTGCGGTCATCATCATCGGGAAGGCGCGGCCGAAATATTCGGCGGCCTCGATCACCGCGCGATAACCGGCGAGATTGGCCTGCGACGACAGCACGTCCATCACCTGCGCACGGGTGATGCGCGGCATCAACTCCATGGCGAAGGCCGACACGCCGGCATCGGCGATGGTCTTCAGCGCGGCTTCGTTGCCATAGGGATCCATGATCGCGATCACCAGCGCCCCGCGCTTGTAGTTCGCAAGCTCGGAGGCCTCCGGGCGCTTCACCTTGATGACGATATCCGCATCCTTCACGGCATCGGCGGCAATGGTCGCGCCAACCGCGATGTATTCGGAATCCGGCATGCCCGATTTGATGCCCGCACCCGGCTCGATTGCCACTTCGGCACCAAGCGCCTTGAACTTCTTGATCGTGTCCGGCGAGACCGCAACGCGCGGCTCAAGCGGATCGATCTCTTTGGCAACGGCAATCTTCACGTTTTTCACTGCTCACTTAGTTCGACTGTGATGAACGAATTTAGACAGAAGACGATCGCTCGCATCAAGGAATGCGCTGGAAAGTGCCAAAGCTTAACAGAACGAAGACGTCATGCAATAGAAAAGAACACCGTGCCGAATATAGGAACGTGATGGCGTTTGTCGCTTTCGTGAAAGGTTGACTTTTGCTCATCGCGAGCCTCCGGTGAACCGGCGAATATAGTTTGGCAAGTAGTGCCGCTGAACATTCGGCACGCGTCTGCGGAGTACCGGCCCCGTCACGCGACGTTAGAATTGTTGTCGCTTAGTGAATTGAGGCGGTGACCATTGGATAAGGGCCTTCTAACATAGTGCCGTCCTTCAGTGGCATGACAAGCTGGCATTGTTCTGCGTGCAATTGCGCGCAATCGTCCGCGGGAAAGATAGCCAGCTCGGCGTTCATCTGATCACGAACGTCGCATGGTTAGAGGCTGGTCGAGCACCAGAGTTACAGCGCACCGTACCATCGTGCCCGACCGAGTGATCGGAGCACTGAGCTCAGTTGAGGTGGCGTTGTCATCCCTGCGGATACGATCTCTTCCAACCCAACAGACTCGTAAACTCGCAAAGCTGCCGTAACCTCGTCTGATGTCCCGCTCGCGCTATGGCGAACAACAACATCATCGTTCACTAGTGATGCAACAGCTGGCCAATCTTCGCGGGCGTAGGCTGCAACAAGGGCTTCCTGATCAAGCGTAGTACCTGCCATCTCCAGGTTACGGGCATGATGCTGCCCGCGTAGAATAAATCCAAGAGTACGGCGAAGGCGATCATGAGCAACCGTGGCGGTTTCGTCGGTTGAGACGTAGACCAAAGCGCTCTTTTTGATCGTGCGGCCGGCTTTCTGTTCGCCCTTACGAACAAGATCCAGGGTCCAGCGAAGGAACGCGGGGGAGGTTGCTGCGCTCAAGAGGACGCCGTCTGCGGACGCGCCGGCGAGTTCGAGCATTTGTGGCCCGGACGCGGCAAGGAAGATCGGGAGACTTTGCGCGCCTATCGCGAGCCGGCGCCCGGTGATTTGGAAGCGATCACCCGCATGTTGGACAATTTCTCCGCTAAGCAGTGATCTCGCGACATTGATGGATTCGCGGAGGGTCGCCAGCGGCTGATCCGCCTTCAGCCCTGCAGCTTCTAGGTCGCGAGGGGCGCCTACGCCGAAGCATAGCGTGACACGTCCGGGAAACTGCTCATTGAGGGTCGCTGCGGCCATGGTGCTGTAGACCGGATGAACCGAGTACGGGCTCATGGCCATCAATGCGACTCGCACATTTTTTGTACTGGAAAGAACCATCGCGGCTGTCGCAATCGGTTCTCGTTGAAAAAGATGGGACGCAAGCCAAATCGTAGACACACCGCCTTCGTCTGCCAAACGGATCATCGCGCGGAGGGAGTCCAGCGCCTCATTGCCTTCCAATGAAATTCCGAACTCGCTGTTCATGGCTTTCTCTACTTTTTGTATTTCGTTGGTGAAGTTTTAAACAATGAGTCGCCAATGCGGATGTTCTGAGGCTTTCGCTGCTTGTCTCAGGCGCGAGATTCCACTGCTTCTCGCTTTGCGCTGAACGGGGTCATGATCATGTCGGTGAGCGGCGCTGCGCGATAGCTCGTATCGTAGCGCTCGCGCGGCACGGACTGGTAAGTCGTGGTGCGTTGCTCGACGCGCCGACCGAGCGAGGTGATGACCTGCTCCATCTGCGACGGCGCGAATTCCTGCCCATGCTGGGTCCCGGCGGCCCTCGAGATGCTCTCGTTCATCAGCGTCCCGCCCAGATCGTTCACTCCGCTCTTAAGCAGCGACGTGATCCCCTCGGCGCCGAGCTTGACCCATGAGGCCTGCACATTGGTGATCAGTGGATGCAGAACCAGGCGTCCGACCGCATGCATCAACCGGACCTCGCGCCAGGTCGGCCCGATGCGGGACTGGCCGCGCAGCGCCATCGGCGCCTCCATATGCACGAAGGCAAGCGGCACGAATTCGGTGATACCGCCGGTCCGCTCCTGCAGGTCGCGCAGCCGGAGCAGATGCCGTGCCCAATGCGCGTAGCTCTCGACATGGCCGAACATGATGGTCGAGGTCGTCCTCAGTCCGACCTCGTGAGCGGTCCCGACAATCTCGAGCCATTCGTCGGTGCGCAGCTTGTCCTTGCAGATGATGTCGCGCACTTCGTCGTCGAGGATCTCGGCAGCCGTGCCCGGCAGCGAGCCGAGACCGGCGTCCTTCAACATTGCAAGATAGCGCCGCACGGGCACGCCGATCGTCGCTGCACCTTGCGCGATCTCCAGCGGAGAAAAGGCATGGATGTGCATGGCGGGTTGCGCTTGCTTCACCGCATGCAGAAGTTCGAGATAGGTATCCCCGGTGTAGCGCGGATTGATTCCGCCCTGCATGCAGACTTCGGTGGCACCGCGGTCCCATGCCTCGGTGACTCGGCGCTTCACCTCGTCGAGCGACAGATCATAGGGCTTGCCGCGCAGGTGCTCATGCGTCTTGCCCTTGGAGAAGGCGCAGAACGTGCAGTGATAACTGCAGACATTCGTATAGTTGATGTTGCGATTGACAACGTAGCGCACAAGATCGCCGCTGGTCTCGGCACGAACCTCGTCGGCGGCTGTGCAGATGATCTCCACATCGCCGCCGCGTGCGCGGAACAGTGTCGTCACCTCGCTCTCGGTCAAGCGCGTGCCGCCGCGCGCCTTGGCGACCAGTTCAGGGATGCGGTGATCGGTCCGCATGCGCGGACGCGCTTGCGGCAGCCCCTCTACAGTGCCCGGAGACCAGTTGTCCTCGCGCACAAAACCCTCGCCATCGACCAGCCGCAGCACCTTCGATAGCAGCGCCTTGTCCAGCCATTTGCCGGCTTCACGTACATAGGCAGGATAGATCGCAAGACGTTGTTCGAGCACGCAGCCCGCGGCTTCAGTCGCAAAATCGAGGCGCGCGACCGCTGGCCATGGCGCTTCCGGATTGACGTGATCCGCCGTTACCGGCGAAATGCCGCCCCAGTCATTGATGCCGGAATCGAGCAGCCGCGGGAACATATCGTAGCTGAGATTGGGCGGCACTTGGATATTCATGTCCGGGCCGAAGATGAGGCGCGCCGCTGCAGCGGTCCAGAGCAGATCGTCCAGGTTCGGCTCATCACTCTTCGCGAAGCGAGTGTCCGGCTTGGCTCGGAAGTTCTGGACGATGATCTCCTGCAGATGGCCATGGCGGTCATGGCTCTCCTTCAGGACCAGCAGCGACTCGATACGCTCAAGGCGTGTCTCGCCGATACCGATCAGGATCCCCGACGTGAAAGGAACACGTTGACGACCAGCCGCTTCGATCATTGCCATCCGCACCTGCGGATCCTTGTCGGGCGAGCCGTAATGCGCACCGCCACGCTTGCACAGGCGCGGCGAGATCGTCTCCAGCATGATGCCTTGCGAAACGCTGACCTTGCGCAAGCGGGCCACTTCGTCCTCGCTCATGACGCCGGCATTGACGTGGGGGAGCAGCGAAGTCTCCTTGAGGACGAGCGAGCACATCGCTTCGAGATAATCGACGGTCGAGGCATAGCCCATGGCAGCCAGCGCGTCGCGCGCAGCCTGGTAGCGCAATTCCGGTTTGTCGCCGAGCGTGAACAGGGCCTCGTGGCAGCCCGCCTTCTCACCGGCGCGCGCGATCGCCAGCACCTGTTCAGCGGACAGATAAGGCGAAGCCACTTCGCGTGGCATCTTGGCGAAGGTGCAGTATCCGCAAACGTCGCGACACAGATGCGTCAGCGGGATGAAAACCTTGCGCGAATACGACACCACCGTGCCATGGCCATCCAGCCGCAGTGACTGCGCCTGCGCAAACAGCTCGGAAAGCGAAAAGCGTTCCAAACGCCCCAAGAATGCTTCTGGTGTATCAAGGCTGGAATATGTCATGCGAACCCGATCGATGGATAGAGGGCCTAGGCGGACGATATCAATTTGCCTACGCTTTCCACCAACGTAGAAACTCCAGCGGCTAACCGTCTAGGACGGAGGTTTGTCGACCGTGCCGATAAACGGCACGCTGTTCTTAGCTTGAATCTGATCTAAACGCCATGTCGATCTGGTGTCAAGCAGGAGCTGGTGGACACACAAGAGGACAGACTGGGAGCGCTTGGCGCCCTGAACCATTTATGGATCGAACCGATAGTCAGTGCACTTCTCTTTAGATGCAGCTCCCTTGTGAACCATGCGTCGCCAAGCTCTTACTCCCAGCGATTGCAACACGCACGCAGCGTTGGATTCCCAGCGAGCAGCCCCTGCCGTCATCGCCCTTCGCCTTAAAATCACACAAGACGACATCTGGAACGTTACCTGCTGATAGCGGTTTAGTGCGCTTAACAGGAGGATGTCATGGCACTGATAGATACGAAGGATGGTCTCAAGCTTCATGTGAAAGATATCGGGTCAGGAAAGCCCGTTGTATTGATCCATGGCTGGCCGTTGACCGGCGATATGTTTGAGTACCAAACGCTCGCACTTATAGAATCAGGCTACCGCGTCATCACATATGATCGACGCGGCTTTGGACATTCAGCGCATCCAGCAAGCGGCTATGACTACGATACCTTCGCGGACGACCTCGCGACTGTGTTGGAGAAGGATGACATACGAGACGTCACGCTTGTCGGGTTTTCCATGGGTGGCGGCGAGATCGCCCGCTATCTATCTCGACATGGTGCGACCCGTGTTGCGAAGGCCGCGCTGGTCGCGTCGGTCGTTCCGTTTCTCCTGAAATCGAACGACAACCCGGATGGCGTCGATGCGTCGGTCTTCGAGGAAATGAAACAGGAGGTTCGACGCGATCGCTTCGCTTTCCTGAAAGAATTCGGCCAGCAGTTCTATGGCGTGGGTTGGGTAAGCAGTCCTGTCAGCAATGCGTTGCTCGATTGGTCGTTCGTGTTGGCGCTGATGGCTAGCCCGAAGGCGACGATCGACTGCATCGACGCGTTTGCCAGAACGGACTTCCGGCCAGATCTGAAATCATTCACGGTTCCCACATTGATCATTCACGGAACCAGCGACAAGACGATCCCGATCGGTCCCTCCAGCCGTGCGGCGGCCAAGGCCATTCCGGGTTCGAAGCTGATCGAATATGAGGGCGAGCCTCATGGCTTGTTCGCAACAGCGGCCGACCGGCTCAATGCAGACTTGATCGCGTTTATCTCGTAGAGAGCTCTCATCATCAAGCAACCACGTTTCGCAATTGCACGAGGTCTCACTGAATTTCAGGTGGGTCCTCGCGCGTATCGCATCGCAGCACCTGTGTGATCACGAAACGTCTATCTGGCAGACAGATACGCTGAAGGGTAGGTGACACTTGGCGAGACACGCACGCCTGTGCCTTATAATCGGGCGCATGGACGCCGGCTTTGCTCCATTACCAGCCATTCCATATCGCCCATTATGCGAGGAGCACCTTGGCTGCCACAATTCTGCCGCTGGCGTTCGATGCGATGGTAGAAATCGCGGAGATGAATATGCCTGTTCTTGCTGATACCCCGCGCGGTTCTAGACGTTCAGTTGCTGGAGCGCTGGATGTTCTGGAAAAGAAGGCGGGCTTTACAGCTAGCGATATCGCAAGAGTGAAAACTTACTCCTTGATGCCCGACAGCGGCATCAGCGCTAGCATCGTTAGCCTCGTTTTCCGGCCACTACAGGGGAATCTTGTATCAGTCCCTCTCGTGACAGCATCTCATTTTCATGGGAAGCGACCCGGCTCGTCTGTTGCGGAGAAGCGAGCAATACATGAACTTAGCAATGCTATGGTCGGCAGTGATGGCCGTGTTCTTTTGCAATCTCTACAAGTAATGCGCGCAATCACGATTGATCCGGCGCCATTGCTGGGTGAACCTTCGGAGTTGGACCGTAAGATCGTATTGTTTGTTCTATCATCGATACCAAATATCGAGTTCTTCTACCGATCACCATATGCAACTTTATCGGCTGACCAGCAGGCCCACCCTCCGCAGATTCGATGGCTCGACTGGTCGATGCTTATTCCATTTGTCCGAAGCAAAGATTCTACGGTACCTCCATTGAAAGTGCTTTGTTACGACTTCAACCAGAAATACGAGTGCTCAGTTTCTCCAGAAACGATCCGAAAGGCGATGATGCGTTGTGGCCTCTGGCAGCCAAGGCGCGCTTCGCCCACACGCGCAAGCTAACAATCATTGCCCACACCACAATTGAGGCACCTTGCCTTATTTTGAATGGCGAAGCAGCGCTGGATTTGGCTGATCTGCCTCGATTATTGAAACACTCCGACGACGGAGTGTTCAATGGCCTACCGCCCAATTTCCCTTACGCCGATCCGAAAGCTGCGACCGAACAAGCGCAACGCCCGAACCCATTCTCGGCATCAGATCCGTCAGATCGCGGATAGCATCAGCCGGTTTGGTTGGACCTATCCGATCCTTGTCGATGAGAGTTTCGCGATTATCGCTGGTCACGGGCGGTATTTTGCAGCGATCGAACGCCAGATCAAAGATGTTCCGGTCATCGTCATGTCCGGTCTCAACGATGCGGAGAAGCGCGCTCTCGCAATTGCAGACAACAAGATTGCGATCAACGCCGGCTGGGATCGCGCGGCTTTGGCGGCAGAGCTTGGCGAGCTTTCTTCTCTCCTGCCGGACATTCAGCTTGATCTGAGTATCACTGGCTTCGAGCCTGCTGAATTTGACCTGCTTTGCAGCGACTTTACCGATGCCGAGACGCCGCCGGAAGACATCCCACCGCTCGCGGCTACCTCAGCAATAAGCGAGCCCGGAGATCTGTGGCTCATGGACTGCCATCGCCTTTGCTGCGGTGACGCCCGAACGCGGTCTGACGTCAGCACACTGATGCACAAGCGGCGCGCTGCAATGGTGTTTGCAGATCCTCCATACAATGTGTCGATTAGCGACGTTGTCAATCGCGGAAAGACGAAGCATCGCGAGTTCAAAGCAGCTTCAGGCGAGATGACGCCCGCGCAGTTTACCCGTTTCCTGGCGGGTTGGATGGAGCTGGCAGCTGAGCACTCCGCTGACGGCTCAATTCACTTTGTTTGCATGGATTGGCGACATCTCGGCGAAACCCTTGCCGCTGGAACGCAGGTCTATTCGGAACTGAAAAACCTTGTGGCTTGGGTCAAGTCCAATGCTGGCCAAGGCAGCTTCTATCGTTCTCAGCACGAACTGATCTTTGTGTTCAAGAACGGAAACGCCCCCCATCAGAACAATGTCGAGCTCGGTCGCTTTGGCCGTTCAAGATCGAACGTGTGGCAGTACGCGGGCGTCAATTCGTTTCGGTCCGGCAGAATGGACGAGCTCTCAATCCATCCCACGGTGAAACCGGTCGCCCTCGTGGCGGATGCCATTAAAGACTGCACGCGTCGCCAAGATATCGTGTTCGACCCGTTCATGGGAAGCGGCACAACGATCATTGCCGCAGAGCGCGTCGGCCGTCAGGCCTACGGCCTAGAGATCGATCCCCTCTACGTCGACACGGCAATCCGACGATGGCAGGAGTTTACAGGCCGCGATGCCGTACTCGAAGTCACTGGGGCCACCTTCGATGAGATCTCCAAGCTCCGTCGTACCAAAGTGCCGGGGCGCCGCACATGATCAGGAAGCGTTCGACCAAATCGGCTTCTGCGAAGCGCGGCTCGCTGAATCTCCGAGCTGAGCGCGTGGGCTATGGCAAGCCACCGCGTGCCCATCAGTTCAAACCGGGAGAAAGCGGAAATCCGAAAGGCCGTCCTAAGGGCGCGAAGAGCGAAGCCACAATTATGCAGGAGCTCTTTCAGCATAAAATCACAGTCAATGAGCGAGGACGAGTACGGAAGATAACGTTGCTCGAAGGCATCTTGCGCAAGATTGCCGAGGATTGCCTCAAAGGCAATGTGAAGAGCTCAGCATTTTTACTGAACCGCTATCACGCAATCACGGCCGGCGAAGTCGAAACACCATCCATGAGCGAGGACGACGAGAAGGTCCTCAATTCCTACCTCACCGAATTCCGCAAGAAAATCACTGGAGAGAAGCTATGACGGCATCGAAGAGAATTGCGAAAGATAATCCGAAGGACTTCTACCGCTCCTTGCTTAGGACGGACTTCGAGCAATTTCTACATCGAAGCTTCAGGGAGCTAAATCCCGGGGCAGATTACATGCCGAACTGGCATATGCGGGCGATTGCACATTCCTTGGAGCAAATTCGCTCAGGTGAGATCACACGCTTGATCATCAATCTTCCACCGCGCTATCTCAAGTCCATGATGACATCGGTGGTCTTTCCCGCCTTCCTCTTGGGTCAGAATCCGCGCCTCAAGATCTTCGGCGTCAGCTATGCGGACGACCTCTCGGCCAAGCACGCCAGTGACTTTCGGGCTCTCGTCGAGTCCGATTGGTATCGTGATGTGTTCCCGAAGATGCGCGTCAAGAGAGCCGCCGACTCTGACATTTTCACAACACAGAGAGGCTTTCGTCGATCTACGACCGTGAACTCTGCCCTCACCGGACTTGGCGGCGACATCTTCATCATTGATGATCCACAGAAGCCCATCGATGCTCAGTCCGAGGCGAATCGCAATCGCGTAAATAGCTGGTTTTCGAACACGTTGCGGTCCCGCCTCGACAACAAGGAGACCGGCGTGATCATCCTGGTCATGCAACGGGTCCATATGAATGATCTGACAGGCCACCTGCTGGAACATTCTGACGGGTGGACTGTCCTAAACTTGCCCGCCATCGCTGAGGACGACGAGGAAATCTCGATCGGTACCGGCGAGATCTACAAGCGAAAGGCTGGAGAAGCACTTCACCCGGCATACGAATCCCTTGAAACGTTGCGGACTCTCCAGAGGGAGGTGGGGTCAGAAGTCTTTGCAGCCCAGTATCAGCAAGCACCTGTTCCGTCTGGCGGGGCTATGATCCGGCGGGAGTGGTTTAAGTACTATGACTTTCCTCCACCTCGAACTCCCGATTCAAGGATCATCCAGAGTTGGGACACCGCGGTCAAAGACGGCACGCGCAACGACTGGTCAGTCTGCACCACGTGGCAAGTCGAGGGCAAACATTTCTACCTGTTGAACGTCTCTCGCGGCCGGTTCGAATATCCACAGTTGCGCGATAAGGCCATCGCGCTCGGGCAAGCGTTTAATCCTCACACGATCCTCGTCGAGGATGCCATGACGGGCGCCGGCCTGATCCAAGAGCTGAGACAGGCAGGCAACTTCAATATGCAGGCCGTGAAGGTTGAGCACAACAAAGCGAACCGCTTGTGGCTCCAGCAGGCGAAGTTCGAGGCCGGGCTCGTTCACTTTCCGCGAAGCGAGCCTTGGCTAAAGGATCTGGAAACGGAGCTTCTAATGTTTCCACAAGGCAAGCATGACGATCAAGTCGATAGCGTCAGTCAGGCCTTGGCATTTAAATCGACCTACGATGTGACCCTATCCTGGGTCGACAAGCTGGAGAGCATCATGCCGGATGAAGCGAAGATCTGGGGCATGTACAACAGAAGGCTTTGGTAAGTTTTCCAGTCTCCATCTTCGAGCATCTTGTGGCTCATTTCAGCCTGAATGAGCCACAAGATTGCTCATATTTCTGCTCGACTACCTGCCGCACTTGAGCGTTACTGATGCGGCCTTCGGCCTCCTCCGCGCACCCCGCCAGACAGCGGGGTTGCATCGGTGCAGCGCGACGCTGCATTTGCGAGGAACCAGATGACAATCAGCAAAACGAAGCGAACGACAAGTAGATCAAGCAACAGTAAGTCGGCTGCGAAAGCTGCCCGACGGACACCCTCCCGATCCGTCAAGACGCAGGGAGGTTCTAAAAAAGCCACTGTGCTCGCAATGCTTCAGGCTGCTAAGGGCACCGACATCTCCGCCATTATGAGGGCAACCGGTTGGCAAGCTCACTCCGTGCGAGGCTTTCTCGCTAGAACGGTGAAGACCAAGCTCAAGCTGAACCTCGTCTCCGAGAAGCTGGATGGACGGCGCCTTTATAGGGTCATCAAGGCTGCGGGAGAGCGCTGATGGCAAAATCCCGCACAACGCAGCTCGGCCTCGACGCTGTCGTCGAGGCCGAGCTAGAGCGCCTGCCGACGACGCCCATCGTTCAACTGCGGTTGCGCTACCGCGCGCTGTTCCGGGCTGAGCCGCCGACCGCTTTTGGGCCCGATCTCCTCCGTCGCAGCATCGCGTATCGCATCCAGGAGAAAGCCTACGGGGGCATCCCACGACCAGTGCAGCGCGTGCTTGACGAAATGATCAACGCTTTTGTCGCCAAACCAGGCGGTAAATTGATTTTGCCCCGCCGCATCAAACCCGGGTCGATCCTGGTCCGCAACTGGAAGAGCAAGACCTACCGGGTGACGGTCATGGCCGACGGCTTTGCCTATGAAGGTGCCATCTATGGCAACCTTTCGGAGATCGCGGTCCTGATTACGGGGACCCGCTGGAATGGACCACGTTTCTTCGGACTCCGGCCAAAACCGGACAAGGCTAGTGACCCTGCAGACCATAAGCCGCAGCTGGCGGGTGGCAGTGACTATCGCAAGCGGGCCGCCATGCTGAAGGCCGAAGGCAAACTGGGTGGAGGCAGGGCTCATGGCCACTAATTCCGTCAAGCTGGTTCGCTGCGCGATCTACACCCGCAAATCCACCGAGCACGGGCTGGACCTCGAATTTAACTCGCTCGACGCTCAGCGCGATGCCTGCGAGGCCTATGTCAAAAGCCAGGCGTCGCAGGGATGGCGTGCCCTCCCCCAGCGCTACGACGATCCGGCATATTCCGGTGGGAATCTGGATCGGCCAGCTCTGCAGCAGCTGCTGAAGGATGTCGATGCAGGCAAAGTGGACGTCATCGTCGTCTACAAGATCGATCGGCTGACCAGGTCGCTCGCCGACTTCGCCAAACTGGTCGTAGCCTTCGACGCCAAGTCGATCTCATTTGTCGCCGTGACCCAGCAGTTCAATACAACGTCCTCAATGGGACGGCTGACCCTGAACGTGCTGTTGTCCTTTGCGCAGTTCGAGCGAGAGCTGTCCTCTGAACGTGTCCGGGACAAAATCGCCGCCAGCCGCCGCAAGGGCAAGTGGACTGGCGGGACCGTTCCCCTCGGTTATCGCGCTGTGAACAAGAAGCTCATCATCGACAAGACTGAAGCCGAGAGCGTCCGGACCATCTTCCAGCGCTATCTGGAGCTGAAGAGCTTGTCCCGGCTGATGGCGGACCTGGAATCCAGAGGCATCGTCACCAAACGGCGCCAGACCAAGGTCGCCAAATACAATGGCGGGATCCCATTCACTTACGGTCCCTTGGCCAATTTCCTGAAAAACCGGATCTATGTCGGCGAGACCCGATATAAAGACAAGTGGTTTCCGGGTGAGCATCAACCGATCGTCGCCCGCGAGACGTTCGATGCCGTTCAAGATCTGCTCAAGTCCAATTTTGTAGGTCGCAAGGCGCATCCCACAGCCAGCGAAGCCATCCTCCGGGGTAAGCTCTTCGATGATCTCGGCAATCCGATGAGCCCGACTTATTCCGTCAAGGATGGCATCCGATATCGATACTATGTCAGCACCGCGCTGCTGCGTGGGCGGAAGCCCGATGTCGGCAAGGTTGGTAGAGTTCCTGCACTCGATATCGAGACGATCGTGCTTGATGGCATGAAGAAATGGTTGTCAGGTCAGCACGGCAGCCCTGTAGATGATCAAAGCCCTCTAGCGTGTCTGAAGAGCGTTGCGCTTCTGTCTGACACCGTCATTGTCACTGCCGTGGCCGCCGATATGGATGGCGAGAACGATGTTGAACACACGCTGCGCATTGCATGGTCGCCATCAACCGCTCGCGGTGCACACACCAACCTCGAAACTGGCGGTGACGCAGTCTATGTGCCTGACCAGGCTTTGCTGCAATCGTTGGTTCGATCGCATGCATGGGTCCGATCGCTGCAGGACGGCTCATATGATTCGGTTGAAGCGCTCGCCGAGGCGAACCAACTACACCCAAAAGTCGTGCGGCTCGCACTGCGACTTGCCTTCCTGTCGCCAGCGGCCACCACGGCAATTCTGACGGGCAGTTCGGACCTCAAGATTGGGAGCCTGGCTGCTATCCCCAAATCACTCCACCTGGCATGGGCGCAGCAGCGAATTGCCTGGGGCTGAATACGTGGCGCGTTCGTCGGTCGAATATTATGGAATTTTAGTCTTTCCGAACTTCAAGGTCAGGCGGTCGAGCGCGCTTTGAAAGCCGCCACGCGCGCGCTTCGTTCTTGAAGATAGCAGTGATATTGCGAGAGCAGATCGTTTGGATCTATCGATGTCTCGAGCAATTTACTCGTCTCAGCTAGCGCTATTTCATAGGTAAGAGGGCCTGTGCCGTCGCCTGTGAGTTGATCTGCCAGACGATTCTCGACTTCAGTCCGCAAAGTGGCTGGGAGCACTTGGCGCGCCTCAAAGTAGATAAGACGAAGCCCGAACCAGCGCAGCCGCTCATCGTCAAAACTTTCCACAATGGATACGCGCTCGTCCCAAGGAAAATCGTGAAACGCGATCATCCGCGCCTGGTCGTTCGGCTTGGGAAAGCCGCCGCTGTAGACACGTTCCTCAATGTGCGGTGATAATGGATATTGCTCGCGTGAAGCGGCCGTGACGAGGCGAGCACGCATGCTCGGGTCATCCCTCACCCAGCTAGCGCGACGTTCAATGTCATCGATCGATGCTCCATTTAGCATGTGAACTGGAGCGTCGAAAAGAGCCGTCAATGTCGGAGCCGCGTTAATTCTCAAACGTCTAATCGGAGAAGGCTTCTCTGATAAGCGGGACAGCAAATCTGCGTCGCTCAAGCCGGAGAGCCGCTCGACATCTTCGCCGACGTTAAGGCAGAGCCGCCCATTGGGCTGCCCCGGATCACGGCCGATGCAGACCGCGGCAGTGTGATAGGCTTGCCCCCCGAAAAATTCGGTAAGCACAAACCCATCTTCAGCTTCAACGAAGTCCGCGACGCTCGCCTTGTTGGAAAAGCGCACAAAGCGCTGCCACAGTTCGGGTGATCGCTGGAACACAAGGCGGCAGAGATCGAGTGTCGCCAATACATCTGACATCGCATCATGCGCGTGTCCGTGAGCCACGCCATTTGCGGTCGCCAATGCTCCCAAGCGAAAGGTTCGACGGCCATCGTCGCCAAGCGGGACAACGAGTTGCGCTGGTGATACGGCGTCCGCGGCCATTACGAGACTAAGTGCGTCTGCGCGGCAATTCCTGTGGTTGCTGGTAAGGAATGCGGGGAAAAGGCACTGAAACAGCGCGTGGCGCAACATTTCCTCGTCGAAACGGATGGAGTTGAAGCCCACAAAGACAGCAGGACTCCAGGCAAGCAAAGTTTTCTGAATTTCTTTGACCATCGCGTAGTGCGACGGAAGGCTAGGGTCTACGAGACGTTCGATCGGTAGACCGTTAGTCCGCAACGCTGACGGGTGCGGAAGCACATGAGGCAACAGTCGAGATCGCGTTTCGAAGCGCGCAATTTCATTCAGATCGGCGTCGGTTCGAATAGCGGCAAAATGCAAAATCTGGTCGAAACCCCGCTTAAGCCCCGTCGTCTCGGTATCAAAGAACACGAAGCTCATGCGTACTCCGTTAGAACAGGCTCAATCTGAATCGCATGGCCGCTTGGCTCACCCGGAAACGCCGCGCGAGGGCTTCGACAGCGGCCTCGTCTTCCATGTCTACGCCACCACCTGCGAGTGCTGTGGTCAGGAGCTCAGCCGGAATGAGCAACTCCGAGGCGAAAGCATTAGCTTCAATTTCCATTGGCTCGGTTCCGAGTGCCGAGAGGTCGTCGCGGAAAAGAATTCGGATGCCCTTATCGACATGAACAGATTGCCTTATCGCATCAGCGTGCAGCACGTGGTGGGCAAGCTCGTGGGCGGCCGAGAAGCGCTGGCGGTTAGGGTGGTGGAGCGCATTCACGCCGATAATTCCGGTGCCGTCCTTGATGTAAGCCATGCCGGACAGATCGGCCTCCAGCGGAGCGTACTGGAGCACGATCTTGCGTGACTTGATGATCCTTTCGACCGGCACGGGCGGTGCCGTAATGCCAAACTCTCGAAGTATCGAGCGCGCAGCCTGCCGCGCACGATCATGGTTAGCTACGGTCACGATCCGGCCTTGAGGCCGCGGCGTGGGATCAGCGCGCTCGTGATCAAATCAGCGATCTGAGCTTCTTCGAGCTCCGATAGCGCCTGGTTCGTGATCGTCATCTTGAGTTCTTCCCCTCCGGACTTCTGCTGTGGCGGTGGAGGCAGCAACTCACCTACTCTTGTGAATTCGAGCGCAGCAGCGAGCGCGTAGACGTGGTGCAGCAAAATATTTTGCCGGCCGCTCTCGATGTTCGCGATCGACGCACGTGACACTTTCACTTTGCTGGCAAGCTGTGCCTGCGTCAGCCCTAGAGCTCTCCGCCGCGTGGCGATTGCACTTCCAAACGCTTTGTAAATCGGGTCGCCCACCATAAGCGCTGTTTGCGCTGCGTCGGCATCTATTGTCAACGTCATAAACATTTGTGCTTAATAGACACATATAACTGTGCTCTTGACAAACATTTTAGCTTCGGGAATCTCTATGGCTGGCTTCACGAATGGATTGAGGAGCAAATTATGACCGCCCACCCCGACTTCATCCGGCCCAAAGGCATCCAGCGCATCCGCTCGCTGCCTGACCCGGCGCTGGGCCGCTTGTGGGACTCCATCATCTTGGCGGGGCCGGTGAAGGACCAGTTGCTCTCGCAGGCGATGTTGAACTTCAGTATCCGCGGCAAGGTCGACCGCAGCGTCCTGCCGCTGCACGGCGTGATTATGCTGGTTGGCCCGCCCGGCACTGGCAAGACTTCCCTTGCCCGCGGCCTCGCCCACCGCACGGCGCAGTCGTTCAAGACCGGAAAATTCCAGCTGCTGGAGGTGGAGCCGCATTCGCTCACCAGCGCCGCCATGGGCAAGACGCAACGCGCGGTGTCGGACCTGTTCGCGCAGTCGATCACCGAAGCAGCCGCGCGGGGGCCGACCATAGTCCTGCTCGATGAAGTCGAGACCCTCGCCGCCGACCGCAACAAGCTTAGCTTGGATGCCAACCCCGTCGACGTGCACCGCGCGACGGATGCGGTTCTGGTCCAGCTCGACGTTCTCGCCGAGCAGAACCCGCACCTGCTGTTCGTCGCGACCAGCAACTTCCCGAAGGCGGTCGACGCTGCCTTCACCTCGCGCTGCGACCTGGTCGTGCACGTCCCGCTGCCGGATGCCGAGGCCTGCGCCGCGATCCTGTCGGATTGCCTCAACGGTCTGGCGCAGACCTATCCGGCCATCGGGAAGCTGGCGAAATCTGCCGACCTCGCGCGCTGGGCATCCGCTTCGGTCGGGCTTGATGGCCGCGCCATCCGCAAGATGGTGGCGAATGCCTTGGCGAGCGCGCGCGACGTCGCGATGGACCCGAATACCTTGACCTCAGACAAGTTGCTCGCCGCCGCAAAGGCAGCGACGGCCAGCCGGTTGAACGTGGAGAAGAAAGCATGACGACCGTTGCCAGCCGAACATTCATCAGTACGCCCGGCCGCGAGGCGATGGCGACGTGGACCGCGATCGTCGATTTGCTCACGCAAGGCAAGAACACGGCTGCGCGCAATGAGCTGCTCGCGGTCTCGGGCGTGGCCGCCAGCGTGATCGCCGACCATGCGCCAAACAACGATGCCATCGTGGTGACCTGCGACGGCCCGCGGACGAGGATCTACTGCGTCTACGACGATGACGCGATTGAAGGGTCGGATGCGAACGAGGATGGGCTCGGCTTCGACCCACTCAGCGGCGACTGGCACGTCTCGTTACCGTGTTTGCCCGACGATCTCGGTTGGGTGCAGGGCGCCCTGAAGAAGCATTCCGAGCGCATAACGGCGCGCGCGCTGGGCGATGGCACCGAGAAGAGCGGCGGCGACAATGCCGCGGCCACCGCCGTGTTGATCTTCGACCAGAAAGGATTCATGGGATCATGACGAGCGTTGGCGTCTATTCCTATACCCACTCGGTCACCTACGTGGCCGACAACATCCTCAAGAGCCTGAAGGATATCATCCGGCTGAGCGGGCTCGATCCCTCCAAGCTCGTCAGCGACTGGACGGTGCTGATGAGCGGCCTCACCACATGGCTGAACTCCCAGCACCTCAGGTCCGTCACGCTTGAGGTATACAACCCGGCGACCGACGATCTTATCGGCCGCTGGGACATCGACATCGCCTACGGCGCGTCGGGCGACGGCAGTTTCTGGACCGACACCGACCAGATCAAATACGCGATCCTCAAAGCCGGGCTTTGGCCCAGCGAGGCCAGCTACCGCATCGTCGTCGACACGGTGGACGGACGGCCCCACGTTGTGGGCTGGAGCGACACCTCCTTCCGTTCGACGGCCGGCTTCGTGCGGCACAGCCTTGGTTCCACCATCGAGCGCAACGGACTGGGCGGCAGCGCCGCGTATTGGAGGAAAGCCGGATGATCAGCCTCGACGAAGCCTTCCGCAAGTTCAAGAGCCGCCTCGAACTCAACGACCGCGAGCAGAAAAACGCGAGCCAGCGCCACACCGAGGTGCGCGAATATCTGAAGACGAAATTCGCGGTCGAGCGCAGCTTCCTGACCGGCTCCTACGCGCGTCACACCAAGACCAAGCCGCTCAAGGACATCGATATCTTCTTCGTGCTGAAGGAGAGCGAGCGACACTACCGCAATAAGGTGCCGTCCGTGGTGCTCGACGCCTTCTACGATGCGCTGGTCGAGAAATACGGCAAGAGTGCCGTCCGCAAGCAAAGCCGCTCGATCAATATCGATTTTGGTGTCGTGGTCGACGCCGAGGACAATACCGATTATCGCGTCATCAGCGTTGACACCGTTCCCGCGTTCGCGTCCCGGGATGATTATGAAATACCCGACACGGATACTGGCACGTGGATCAAAACGAACCCCGATATCCACGCGCAGAAGGCGGTCGCTGCGCACCAAGCCTTCTCCAACGAGTGGAAGGGCCTGGTGCGCATGGTGAAGTATTGGAACAACAATCCCCGTTACGGCAGCGACAAGCCGGTAAAGCCCTCGTTTCTAATCGAGGTGATGGCGCTGCAGTGCCTTCACGGCGGTTGGCAGGGCCGCTTCGACTACGAACTGCAGGCGCTGTTCTCCACCCTTGCCCACCGCATCCTCGACGAGTGGCCGGATCCCGCCGGCCTCGGGCCGCCGATCAGCAACGGGATGGGCACCGCGCGCAAGACACGCGCGCGCGACCTTCTGCTCCAGGCCAGCCGCGACGCTAGCATCGCCATAAACCTCGCGCGCCAGGGAAAGAACGTAGAGGCGTTGAAGGCATGGCGCTCGCTGTTCGGCCCCAAGTTTCCACTTTCGTAAGGAGGTTCACCATGACCGATTGGTCGCTTTCCGTGCTGCTTTCAGGGCTGCACGATGACATCCAGCAGAAACTTGCGATCGCGCGCAAATCCTTTGCCCATCCCGGGACCAAGGGCGACGCCAGCGAAAAGGTCTGGCTGGAAATGCTGCAGGACTACCTGCCGCAGCGCTATCAGGCCGCCTCGGCGCACATCGTCGACAGCCACGGCAACTTCAGCGACCAGATAGACGTGGTGGTGTTCGACCGACAGTATTCGCCGTTCATCTTCAAGTACCAGGGCCAAACTATCGTGCCGGCCGAGAGCGTTTATGCGGCCTTCGAAGCCAAGCAGGCGATCAATGCCGCGATGGTGGAGTACGCTCAGAAGAAAGTCGCTTCGGTGCGGCGCCTTCACCGCACCAGCCTGCCGATTCCGCACGCCGGCGGCACCTACCCCGCCAAGCCTCTCATACCGATCCTCGGCGGTTTGCTTACCTTCGAGAGCGACTGGAGCCCTTCCTTCGGTGCGCCGCTGGAGCGCGCGCTCGCGGTAAGGGATGAGCTGGAGCGTCTCGAGATGGGATGCGTTGCCGCGCACGGGCACTTCACGTTTGACCCTTCCTCCAAGACCTACTCTTTCACCAAGGAGGGGCGACCGGCGACCGCCTTCCTGTTCAACCTGATTTCCACACTTCAGTTCAGCGGCACAGTACCTATGATCGACATTCAGGCCTATGCGCGCTGGCTGTCCTAGCACGGCGCGTCACGCAATCAATTGAGCGTCGCAAGGCAGTCGGCGCTGGACCAGCGCCGGACACGCCCCCTGGCGGGGTCTCGGCTTTCCGGTATCCGCCCCGTTTCGCTCGTCTGTGAGCTAACATCGAGATTTTTCGCAACCAAGTGGCAGTGTAGGCGAAATGACTCGCGGTTCCTCTGGGTTGCGAGCGGAGATCGGATCGATACTAACTGGCATGATCGTGCGGCAGTTTTGGACGAGAGGCTCCGGATTTGTGCCGTTGAGGGTCAGAGATTTGGCGAGACCGCCTGCCGAGGGCAGGCCGCAATGGTGATCGAACCGGGTCTCCGACCGCATTCTCCCAAAAATGGTAATTTCCAAAATTTCGGCCGGAGATTTTCGAGATTTTCGCGGTGTGCAGGGTCGATTGCGCCAGCCAGAGACTTTCCCGAATGCGCAAAAGCCCGCCAATTGCGGACCTTTCTCGACAAGTCGAGCAGTCTGGCCGAATGCCCGGACTGCCTGGCTGGGGCGGGAGGGAACGCACCCAAGCCGGAGCACCATTCAAGGCACTGATATTACTTCTGAATTTACTGCGGCACGCCATTGTGTAGCAGTAATGTGCATCACATCACAAGAGCAGGCTTTTGGCGGCGGGGAGCAAGAGCAGTGACGCCATCTGCCGCGCCCTGTTACATCTCGGCCTCATGGATCTGCTCACAGGGCGCATTCTGGGTCATCCTGGTGCTCGCCGCCGTCAGTAAAGAAGATACTGACTTTCGATCGGTGAAGTAACGTCCATCGACAAATCCGGTCGGCACTGTTGTGGCTGACCGGACCGGCTGCGTGCTATTCCGCGGCCTGAATCATTCCAACCTTGAATGCATCCCGCAACTGGACCTGGCGATCGCGGGCCTCTTTGACCGCCGCCTCCTTGACATGACCATAGCCGCGAATGCTGTCGGGCAGACGCAACAGCTCTTCGGCCAGGGAATGATTTTGCGGCGTCAGTTGAGCGACCAGACCATCGATCTCCGCAAGATACTCGGTGACTAAAGCGCGCTCCATCTTCCGCTCCGCCGAATATCCGAAGATATCGAATGGCGTGCCGCGGAGCTGGCGCATCGAAGCGAGCACCTTGAACAGGCCGAGAACCCAGCGACCGAACGCGCGCTTGCGAAGGTGGCCGGTCACCGGATCCTTGCTTGATAGAATCGGCGGCGCGAGATGAAACTGCAGTTTGAACTTGCCCTCGAACTGGTGATTCAGCTTGGTCAGGAATTGACCATCGGTATAGAGCCGGGCTACCTCGTATTCGTCCTTGTAGGCCATCAGTTTGAACAGGCCCCTCGCCGCAGCATCTGTCACGCCGTGAAGCCCGGGCGTGCGGGATCTCTCCGCCGCCTGCACACGGGCAATGACGTCCAGATAGGTCTGCGCATAGGCCGCGTTCTGATAGCGCCGCAGGAAATTGGCGTTGAATGCAATGCGCTCGGACAGCGACATCTCGCGCGCCTCGGGCGTCGCCCGCTCCGCCACGATTTTCTCCAGCGCCGCCGGATCATGAGCGCCGAGCCGCCCCCAGGCCAAGGCCCGCTTGTTGGCATCGACTGCCGATCCATTGAGCTCGATGGCACGTTCGAGCGACTCCAGGGTCAGCGGCAATAGCCCTTTCTGGAACACGAAGCCGAGCAGCAGCAGATTTGTCGCGATCGAGTCGCCCATGATCGCGGTGGCGATCCTGGTCGCCTGCACGAAGTCGATCCCCTTGTCGCCGACGGCTTCGCGCAGGATCTTGTTCATCAGAGCTGCTTCGAAATCGACATTGCCATCGGTCACGAAAGCCGCCGTTGGCGTCAGCGAGGTGTTGATCACCGCCCGTGTCACGCCCTGTTCGATGCGCGCCAGAGCAACCGGCGAAGCAGCACCCACGATGTCGAATCCAAGCAGGAGATCGGCGCCGCCGGCGGCGATGCGCACGGCGGCGATGTCTTCGGGAGCCGGCGCAATTCGAACGTGAGTCATGACGCCGCCGTTCTTCTGCGCCAGTCCGGTGAAGTCAAGCACCGAACACCCCTTACCCTCCAGATGCGCGGCCATGCCGAGCAGCGCACCCACCGTGATCACGCCGGTGCCGCCAATTCCGGTCATCAGCATGTTGTAGGGCTCGTAGAGCGGTTTTGCTGCCGGCAGCGGAAGCTCGCCGAACGGATCCTGCGCGGCCGTGCCTGGTTTCGCAGCCTTGCGCAAACCGCCGCCATGCACCGTGACAAAACTCGGACAAAATCCCTCAACGCAGGAGAAATCCTTATTGCAACTCGACTGGTCGATGGTGCGCTTGCGGCCGAGCTCGGTGTTCAGCGGTTTCACCGAGACGCAATTGGACTTCACCGAACAATCGCCGCAGCCTTCGCAGACGGCATCATTGATGAAGGCGCGCTTCTGCGGATCGGGAAACAGGCCCCGCTTGCGCCGCCGCCGCTTCTCTGCCGCACAGGTCTGGTCATAGATCAGAACCGTTAGCCCGGATGTTTCGCGCAGCTCGCGCTGTACCAGGTCGAGATCCTTGCGGTCATAGGCCTTCACCCCTGCTGGAAACAGGCTCATGTCCGGATATTTATCGGGCTCGTCCGAGACGATCACCACCCGCTTGGCGCCCTCCGCGGCCATCTGCGAGGCGATTTGCGGGACCGTGAAGCCGCTTTCGGCCGATTGTCCGCCGGTCATCGCCACCGCGTCGTTGTAGAGGATCTTGTAGGTGATGTTGACGCCGGCCGCGGCGGCGGCACGGATGGCCAGCAAGCCGCTATGGGTATAGGTCCCGTCGCCGAGATTCTGGAAGACGTGCTTCTCCGTGGTGAACGCGACCTGGCCGATCCAGTTAGCGCCTTCGCCGCCCATATGCGTAATCGTCTGCGTGTTGCGGTTAGGCATCCACGTCGCCATGCCGTGACAGCCGATCCCTGCCATCGCGCGGCTGCCTTCGGGCAGTTGCGTCGAGGTGTTGTGCGGGCAGCCCGAACAGAAGAACGGCGCACGTTGCGACTTGATCCGGGGAGTTGCCGCTACCCGCTCGAACGACTCGAGCCGCGCCAGCCGCTGCGCGAGCTGGGGATTGCTGTCGCCCATTCGCTCCAGTCGCGAGAGAATGGCGCGCGCCACCAGCGTCGGAGACAGCTCGCCTTCGCTGGGCAGCAACGGCGCGCCGCTTTCATTCCGTTTGCCGACCACGGATGGCCGCCGGGCCGCGTCCATATTGTACAAAGCGTGGACGAATTGCCCCTCGATGAACCCGTGCTTCTCTTCGACCACCAGCACATCTGCGAGGCCGTCGGCAAACCGCCTTGCGCTTTCCACCTCCAGCGGCCAGACCAGCCCGACTTTAAAGATGCGGATGCCCAGCGACGCGCAGGCCTGTTCGGACAGGCCGAGATCGGACAACGCCTGCCGGACATCGAGATAAGCCTTGCCTGTGGTCAGGATGCCGAGACGCGGGGCCGGTGCATCGAGCACGACCCGGTCGATCGGATTAGCGCGCGCGAAGGCCGCGACAGCCTGCATCTTCGGGCCGTGCAAGCGACGCTCAGCTTCGAGCGATGGATCGGGCCAGCGGATATGCAGCCCACCCGGCGGCATCGTGAAGTCGGTGGGGTCGACAAACTGAATGCGCTGTGGATCGACCACGATGGAGGCCGAACTCTCCGCCGTTTCGGAGATCGCCTTGAAGCCGATCCAGCACCCCGAATAGCGCGACAGCGCGATCCCGTAGATGCCGAAATCGAGATATTCCTGCACGGTGGCCGGATTGAGGATCGGCATCATCGCGGCCTGGAAGATATGTTCGCTCTGATGCGCCAGCGTCGAGGACTGGCAGCCGTGATCGTCACCGGCGAGCGCGAGCACGCCGCCATGGCGCGACGTACCCGCCGCATTGGCATGTTTCAATGCGTCGGCAGAGCGATCCACGCCGGGACCCTTGCCATACCAGATGCCGAACACGCCCTGAACGGTCGCCCCCGGAAACAGCCCGACCTGCTGGCTGCCCCAGACCGAGGTCGCCGCCAGATCTTCGTTCAGACCCGGTTGAAACTGGATGTTCTCGGCGGCGAGATGAGCCTTGGCGCTCCACAAGGCGCTGTCATACATGCCGAGCGGCGAGCCCCGATAGCCCGAGATGAAGCCACCCGTGTTGAGGCCGGCGGCGCGGTCCCGCGCCCGCTGCAGCAGCGGCAGCCGCACCAAAGCCTGAACGCCGGACAGATAGATCCGCCCGGAAGGCTTGGTGTATTTGTCCTCGAGCGACACGTCCTGGAGCACGATGCTGGTCATGATGTTTTCAACCGGTTGATATGGTTCTGCGAAGTCGGCGAGACGCGGCGCGTGCAAGGCAACAGGCAGCGGGTACACCTGTGGTCATTGGCGCGCCGCGCTCGAATCGACCGGCGGCTTCACAAGCTCCTTCAGCGCAATGCCCACCGCCTTGCGGTCCCATGTCGTCGGGCCGACGCCGCTTTCGCGTAACGCCGCCTTGCGGACCTTGTTGGTCGGCGTCCGCGGCAGCACGTCGACGGTCTCTATGTAGCGCGGCACCATGTAGTGTGGCAGGCGTTTCGCCAGATGAGCCAGCAACTCCGCGTGATCGATCACGGCGCCGCGTTTTGCGACGACGACTAGTTTGATGTCGTCGTCAGACGCGAATTGGGACGCCACCCCAACTGCGGCGCTCTCGCTCAAATTCGGAAAGCTTACGGCTGCGTGCTCGATCTCGTAAGACGAGACATTCTCAGCGCGGCGGCGGATCCGGTCGCCCAGCCGATCGACGAAATGGAAGTATCCCTCGTCATCGCGGTAGACGAGATCGCCGGTGTGAAACCAGAGATTCCGCCACGCCTTCACGGTG
>NZ_JBIISY010000314.1:0-5881 GCF_044340795.1 Tardiphaga sp. | reverse complement strand
CCGCCTCCCCTCACAGAATGTCTGGCACGATAGTGTCGAGCGCTTGTTGGCTTGCCCGGTGCAGCCGATCAGTATTGATGGTCACTTCTTCCTTGGGGCCGATGGCCGACTTGTGCGGCTTGACTTCAGCAGCGCTGATGTCGTGCGGATGTCATCGATAATCCCGAGCACCGCGTTCCGGAACGAGCCATCGGGATCCTGCCCGGCAACCATGAGTGCGTCGAGGATCGCGGCAACTTCGTCATCTGACAGGGCGTGCCCCGCCATCTGCTCTGTCACCAGGACGCGCATCGCCAGCGAGTTCGCTAGCGTGAAATTCGTCATCTGCCGCATGATCGCAAGGTCGCGCGCGGCTTTCTCTGCGGTCTCGTCCATGTGGCGCAGGCTGACTGAGTCCTTTCGCCGCAGCAAGGGAGGTCGCGCATGATCCGCCTCCCCCTCACCCCTTTCTCCGCCGTGCAGGGACAGCCTGCGGTGCAACCGCTGCCTGGGATGCTGCTGCCGCATCAGGCCGAGTGCGGCGGAGAGAACCACTTCACCCTGCTCTCCAGCCGGGCCGATCGGTCTCGCGTGTTCGGCTGGGTCGTTGCGTGCGTTGCGTTGGGTCTCGCGTTCAATGCCGCCCACATCGCCGCGGTGATGTGGGCGGCCTCACCCATCGGCAACTGAGGGGCTGCCCATGACCACGACAACGTCCGACGTCACCATTACCGACACGCCGCACCCGCTGCTGTCGCCGGCGATCAAGCAGGCGCGCACCGACATTACCCGCGCCGGCTGCATCGATTTCTCCGGCTGCAATCTCACCACGGCGGTGATCGCTTTCAATGAGTACGATCACAAGCTGCTGGATGACGGCAAACTGAGCCATTCGATCGAGACCTGGCCGCCTGCCGTGAAGGCGAAGATGCGCGCCGAGCTGGACAATTTCTCGACCCGCAATGGCGGCGCCAAGATCGTGTTTGTCGGCATGGGGATCTCGGTCGATCCGCGCGGCTTCGTGATGGCCCTGCACTGGAAGCCGAAAGCATGAGCGGCTCCGCGCACGACCAGTTCGAACTACTCCGATTTCTGTGCAACCTCGCAGATCAGGTGGTGGCCACGCGGATGGTGAACCTGTCGCGCGAGACCATCGCCAGCCTCCGCGAGCGTGTCGCAGCAGCGCGCACCGTGTTGCTCGATGACGATGCGCCCCGGCTGATCGACTATGAGGCCGCCTGCGCCGTCGAATGCATGGCCGAGCTGGCCTATGCCCGCGCCGACCAGAGCAAGCCGCGTGAGGACCGTGCGGTGATGTATCTCAACACGCTGCGCAACTTCATGCGCGGCGACCTCAACATCGCCGAGCGCAAGTCCGGCCGCACGGTGACCGTCCGATGAGCGCGATCCGCCAACTCGACATTGCGGGTCAGACGCCGGCGACCGCCCTGTCTCAGCGCTTGATGGCCTTTCTCACGCGCCGCGGCGTGCCGGCGCCGACCACGCAGCCTGCGCGCAAAAGCGACGGCAAGTTCAGTCCAGTGCAAATCGCCGACGCTGCAATGCCTGACGCTGTCGCAGGCGCTATTTGCGCCGGCTATTTCGCCAGCGTGTGCGCGATGATGGGGCTCGATCGCGACCGAGCGAAAGCGCTGATCGCGCGCAATGCCCATGGCGGCATCCACCTGACACGCGACAAGGAATGGCGCAGCGCTATCTATGCGCGGCAACTGGCGATGTATCTCGCATCGACCGAAGCGAACATCTCGCAAGCGCAGATTGGCCGTGTCACGGGCCTCGATCGCGCTGGTGTGCACAAGGCGCTCCGCGCCGTGGAAGATCTCCGCGATCGTGCGGACTACGAAGAACTGATCGCCTGCGTCCTCGTCGACGTCGCCATGAACGGAGTACGTCGATGACCTTTCGCCATCCACTGCGCAACGAATGGGACGCGGTTGCAGACCAGTTCACCGCCATGGCCAGAAAGCACGGCCGCGAGGGTGTGATGGCGCGCGTCATGATCGACATCATGCCCGGCTTCCTGACAGCACTTGAGCGGGAGCGCGATAAAGGCACGTCGCCGCAGCAGATGTTTGACGCCATCGCGGCGGCTGCCGGCATGATGATCGAAAACGTGATCGAGCACCATCCGACGTCACCGCCGCGTCAAGCGCTGCAGCGCATGTTCTCGCTCATCGAGCGCAACGCGTTGCCGAAGCTGCAGGCGAAGAAGCCGGCAATCATCCTGCCAGAGGGCTACGAAGGATGAGCGCGGACTACATCAAGATCACCCAGGTGCGCGTGACGACGGACACCCATTCCGCCGTTCTCGTGCTCGACGGTCTTAAGGAAGACCAGCATGTCGTGCTCGATGTGCCGCGCGAGGTCGCGCATCAGCTGGCTCTCGACCTGATCGCCGCCGGCTTCGGCCCTGCCCAGCGCGGAGGCCACGCATGACGCGCCGTGACGACAGCCGCGAGATCCGCGCCATGCTGCAGGACCGCCTGGGCGAGGTGCTCGGCCGCCTGTTGCCGGGCGGTCGCGTCGATGGCGGCCTCTACAAAGCAAAGAACCCGACGCGTGACGATCGCAACGCAGGATCCTTTGTCGTCTGGATGCATGGCGTCGCCAAGGGCGGCTTCAAGGACTACGCCGGCGGTGAAGCCGACAAGGGCGATATCATCGACCTCATCAACTATGTGCATCGCCGGCCGAAGTCCGATCGCAAATTCGCGTTCCAGTGGGCGCGCGACTTCCTCGGCCTGGCTGCGATGGATCCCCGCGCCCGCGAGGCGGCGGCTGCTGCGGCAAAAGCCAAGGCGCTGCAACAGGAGCGCAGCGACAAGGCGAACGAACTTGCCAAGCAACTGCGCGCCGTGAACATGTTCGAAAAGGCGCAGCCGATCATCGGCTCTCCGGCAGAGCGCTATTTCGAAGCGCGCGAGATCCCTCTGTCCATGATCGCCAATCTCTCCGGCGATCTGCGCTTCGTGCCGTCGCTGGAATGGTGGCGCGGCGCCGAATGGGACATGCGCGACCAGAAGCGCGTCAAGGTGAGGCCCGGCCCGACCTATCCCGCCATCATCAGTGCGGTGCGCAAAGCCGATGGGTCGATCTGTGCCGTGCACTGCACCTTCCTCGATCATGGCTGCGGCGCCAAAGCGCCTGTCGAGGATCCGAAACTGATGTTCGGCGCCGTGGCCGGCGGCGTCATCCGCCTCACCAACGGACCGTCCGGTCAATCGCCGGAGGAAGCGGCCGTCTCCGGCCGGCGCGACATCCTCGTCATCTCCGAAGGGATCGAAACCGGCCTGTCGGTCGCCATCGTGGCGCCAGAGGCGCGCTGCTGGGCGGCGACCTCGGTATCGAATTTCGCGAACGTGCCGGTGTGGCATGCCTGCGTCCTGAGCGTCGTGATCGCCGCCGACAATCCGTCGGAAGGCAAGCGGCCGGAAGCGCGCGCACAGTTCTTCGAGCAGATGGAGCGCGCTGTAGAGGCGTTGAGCCAGCACGGCATACCCGTCACCGAGATGACGGCGCATGGCGGCGCGAATGATTTCAACGATCTGATCAGGGACTGAGATGAGCACATTCGACATCAAACTCGCCAGCCGCCTCGACGATCTCGCGCACCAGGCCGCATCCGGCATTGCCGAGGTGATGATCGTCGCAGCTTCCCGGCTGCGTCAGCTCGCCGATCTGCCCGACCATGTGTTGCCGCCTCCGCCGATCGTGCCGATCAAGTTGGACCCCGCGCCGATCGGCGAGGACGATCATGTCCTCGAGACCGTCGATGGTGTCTCCAGCGGCATGCACGATATGGGCGCAATGCCGGAGCGCAACGCGCGCCTGAAGAAACCTGCAGGCAGCGACCTTGTGATCGAGCCGCGCACCATCTTCACGGATCCGCGGTTGTTGCCCGGATACAAGCCGCCAAAACGCTGATCTCTGAAGTGTAGTTGCGTTGCGTCCCCGACCACAACCGAAAGCGAGAACCATGAGCACAACTCCGAACGGACAGGCGATGGCCAAATACACGGCCAACCAGGCGGTGCATGCAGCCAAGATCGCCAGCGTCGAGCCGATCAAGGGCGAGAAAGGCAAGAGCCTGCTCACCTTCGAGAACAACTTCTACACGCCGGCAAAGATTGACACGGCAGGCATCGCGACCATCGACGGCAAGGATCCGCAGCCCGGCGACTACTATGTCGTCGGCGCCGACGGCGAGGCCTATTTCGAGCATCCCGATACGTTCGAGCCAGCTTGGAAGGCTTCCACCTGAGTTGACACCGGCGGCGTCACGGCGCCGCCGGCCAGTGCTGTTGCGTGCGTGCGTGCATCATCAATCATTCGAGGGACTAACCATGGACGAAAACAGCAAGCCGGGTGTGGTCGACAGCGCCAGCGACGCTCGCACCGCGAACAACGTCATGCGCCACGAGTATCGCGTCCTGACCGATATTGAGAAGGCGTACATGAAGGAGATCAAGGATCTCGGTGCCGATTTCCTCGGACATCTCCACGACGTCGGCGGCACCGATGCTAAAGCCGGCCGAATGGCCTCTCGCGAACTTTCGATTGCGCAGACCAAGATCGAAGAAGCCGTCATGTGGGCGGTTAAGCACATCACGCGCTGACGTAACGCGGCCTCCGCGCCGCAGGATTTTCTAAGCAATGGTTCAAACTGGCCCACGCGGCGTCCGCGCGAAGTTCGCGGACGCAAAGGACGCGCTTGTCCAAAAAATGTCGATCGAGGATCCGCATCCGCTGGCACCGCGGAACGGCTTCGAGGCTGGCAAATGGGATGGTGCGCCCTTCGATCGGCTGCCACCGGAGTGTCCGGTGGTGCCGCTTGGCGTGAATGGCAAAGCGTCTTTCTTCCTCGACACGCTGGGCCAGCTGATGTCTTTCGAGACGATGAAGCCCGCCGATCTCAGCGTGCTTTTCCGATCGAAGCCAAACTACGTGTATTGGGCCTGGCCGCGCTGGGCGGCGCCGAAGCCCAATGCCGATGGCGAAATGCAGCGCCCGAAGATCAACGGCGTCGAAGAAAAGAAGGCGATCCTCTGCCTGCAAAAAGGCTGCGCCGATCGCGGCCTGTTCGACGCCACCAACAAGGTGCGCGGCCGTGGCGCCTGGACCGACAGCCATGGTCGACTGCTCTGGCACTCAGGCTCGGCGCTGTGGCGCGTAGAAGGCGGCAAGCTGAAGACGTCGTCGCCTGGCGAGATCGACGGTGTGTTCTATCCGAGCTGCCCGTCGATCATGACGCCATGGCAGGAGCCGGTCGATCCCTCCGACAGCCCGGCGCGGCAGATCTTCGACATGCTGCAGACATGGACGTGGGAGCGTCCGCTGCTCGACCCGCTGCTGGCACTCGGCGCGATCGGCGTCATGCTGCTCGGTGGCGCCCTCTCCCATCGCCCGCATCTCGCCGCCATGGGCGATTTCGGCGTCGGCAAATCGTCGCTGCAGGATCTGATCAAGGGCGTGCTCGGCACCGCGCTGATCCGCGCGGAGAATGCGACGGAGGCCGGCGTGCGCCAGCATATGGGCCTCGACTGCCTTCCCGTCGCGCTCGATGAATTCGAGGCAAAGGAAGACAATCGTCGCGCGATGGCGCTGCTGGAGCTGGCACGGCAGGCCTATTCGGGCGGCACCATTTTGCGCGGCGGCCAGGACCACAAGGGCGTACTGTTTATCGCCCGCAACGCGTTCTTCTGCTCCGGCATCAACATGCCGCCGATGCTGCCGCAGGACAAATCGCGCTTCGCAGTGCTGAACCTCGGCAAGATCAAGGTTGGACAGAAACCGCCCGGCGCCATCCAGGAGGAATGGGGTCGCATGCTGCTGCGCGCCCTGATGGATGCCTGGCCGGACTATGCGCGGATCCATGGTGACT
>NZ_JBIISY010000313.1:0-5884 GCF_044340795.1 Tardiphaga sp. | reverse complement strand
GTCCGATTGGTGGAAGGACGAAGACGACCTTGGGGTCGTGGTGACGGAGATCGAGCTTGGCGTCGGTTACCGAGATGGCCTGGTCTACAATCGGCCCCTACCGCGCTGATGGAGTGAGATTGATGACCGATGACGAGCTGAAAGCGGCCATTCACGCAGCGCGAGGAATCGCCGGAAAAGTCGGCCCGATGCACGCCCTATGGGACACCATCTTCGACGCAGAAGCGATCCTTCAAGGCAAGCCGTCGATGCTGAAGCGACCCGTCATTGAGAAGATGCTTGTCGAGGCGACTGCCGGGCTCCCGCGGTGATGGAATAGGATTGAGAAGCGAATGACCCCTCAGAGCATTGTTGGCGATCTTTTAGCCAGCACTTTCAACCAAGCGAGGGCCGCTACGCCAGGTCTTGGCGAGCGATGGTTAGCCGCCTCTGGCAGAGCTTCCAGCCTACTGTCACGATCATTAATCGCGGTTACGGTGCAGCGTCTGGGGGAAATCGACGCCGTGTGCAGGTGCGTCGAACGAGAATTAATAGAGAGGCCGCCAGCTCCGGACGTGCTGGACATGAGATTTCATTACTACGTTATGATGGCTGGGCTCTGGGTCGGCGCAGCTCACTCTGTTTGCTTTATTCTGAATCAGAGGAAGCTGATTACAGACGAACCATTCAAGCGCCTGGCAGAGGATTTAAAGCTCGTTCGAGTTCAGCTTGAAAAGTATGAAGTTCCATTGGACCGGAACTTGGATGGACCGATAGAGATGACAACTGGCTCTGGTCCGGACGACGCTCCACCGAGCATCTCAACCTATGACTATAATGACGTGCATCGCTCTCATATTGGCAGATACGGTTTATCTGCCCGTAATTCCTTAATGTGGGAAGTTCTTGAGGTACAGCCGATACGACATCGATGGATCGAACGGACAGACCTGTCGGACCGGTTCCTTCAGATTTTCACCGAGAGGCCTCGACATTCCACTCCCATCGTCGAGTAGAAAACCCGATGGACGCCGAGCAGCTCACCCTCCGGAAAATGACCTTCGAGGGCATCCCCTACGAAGACGACTGGCTGGTAATGTGGCGCGGCCTGGACGTGGGCCGCATCCTAAAGCAATCGGGCGTGGCCTATGGGAAGCCCAATTGGTTCTGGTCGATCACGTACACCGGCACCGTGAAGCCCGCCCGCGGCAGCGGCGTGGCGACTGATCTGGAGGATGGCAAGGCCGGTTTTAAGACGGCCTGGGCCGAGCTACGAGCCCGGTTGACCGACGAGGAAATCGAGCGGTTTCGGCGCCACGAATCGGACCTTGAACGGCGGGCCCGATAGACTCGCGGAACCGCGGCCCAGTCCCCATATTAAGCTGGTAGCGTTGCGTTCGGAGTTACGCATGTCGTGGGACAGTCTGTTGCCTACCCCTATTCCCGTGCCCGGCAGCAAGCCGCTGGTGACCCTTCGGGACGCCGGAAACCTGATCCAAAAACTGCCGAAGTCTCAGGTCGTCCTGCCCGCGTGGCGGGCCGCGACCGAGGCTCTCATGTTGGCAGCCGAAGATCGCGGACCGCTGATGCATGCCGAGGTCGGCTTGAGGAAGGCTCTACATCCGCGCGAGCCGGTCTACGACCCCAACCGCAAAGATCCGCACTGGGGGCGCCGCAAGCTGGCGCGCGACCAATGACGCCCCGCCGCCTCGCCGAGCGAATGCGGAGCCGACAGAGGGTCAACGATGGGTTTGTCCGGGAAACGTTCACCCTCCCCCGCGACGCCGCGCGCGCCAAGGCCCGCGAGATCCTGCAGCGCTATCCAGCCGGCGGCTATTCCACCACCGTGGAGTTCTGGCGCAAGCTCGATGACGGCCAGATCGAATTCACAATGCGGCGTTTGCCAACAGCGGATTAAACCGCGGTCAGCCCGCACGCTTTCCGTTACGCTTCTCTCTCAGTGTCAGATTTCCGGCGGCCGACACGCTATGCATGGTCGCCTGCAAGCGAACCGCCGGCACGGTTCGACCAAGCGCCTTGGCGACTTTCTCGATGGGCTCGCCTTGCCTAAGGAGCGTGACCATCTTCTCAATGTCGGCGCCCGTCCACTTCCGGCGCGGCCGCATGGTAAGTTTCTTCGCCATTCTCGCGATTTAGCAAAAGGCACCTCTCACGAGCAAGGCCTCCGCGCTTAGGGCGCAGGACTGCGCGATCGTCCCATGGACCGGCCAATCCGTAGGTGCTTAGATATCCACGCGGGAGCCGCGCCTTTTCCTCGACGACGCATTGCAAAAGACCCAAACGCCGCCGAGCGAGAATGCCGGCGGCATTTTGCTGCCACAACAAAAAAGGCCCGCGCCGCGGAGCTGCGGAGCGGGCCAGTTTAGTTGAGGCGCCAGAGACGAGGAAAAGTTCTCGCCACCAGCTATCCGGGCTCATTCCCGGATTCCGTCATTCCACGGTCACGCGCGCCAGCCCGCCCATTCCGATCGCGCGCGCCGCGGCGTGGCTGAGGTCGATGCACCGGCCCTTGATGAACGGCCCGCGATCGTTGATCCGCACCCTCACCGACCGGCCGTTGGCGGTATTCTTCACCGTGACGTGGCTGCCGAAGCGCCTGGTGCGATGAGCCGCCGTCATGGCGTAGGTGTTAAAGCGCTCGCCCGACGCCGTCCGGCGGCCGTGGTAGCCGTCGCCGACGCCATAGTGGCTGGCGATGCAGGTTTCGACCCGATGCATGGTCACGTCGATGGAGCGGATTCCGGCGAAGATATCCTGGGCAGAAGCAGGCATGGCGAATAGCGCGCACAGCAAAGCTGCCGCGAAAGCGGTGATGCGGGTCATGATGTCCTTGTGATGCGAGGTTATTTGCGCCGCGGCGGATGCTCGGCGCGCGAGCTCAGGAGGGCGTCGACCTTGTCGGCCAGTTCCTCAAGGGCATTGGTGTGACGGACCTCGTGCTGCTTTTCGAGGGCCTCGGCATGGCGGTGCAGCGCAATTGCGAGCTTGTCGCCAACCTTGACGTAGTCGCTGAACTGGTTGGCATCGACGATGCCGCCGGCAATGCCCACCATGGTGGCATCGCGGACCGCCTTCTCTTTTGCGGCGGCGCCGGAATTGCTCCCCTTGAGCATCGCCACCACGGCGATCAGCATCATGCCAAGGGCGATCGCGTCAGGCGTGGTGATACCGAACATCATATGCCGCCCTGTAAATGGAAACGAATTCGAATAGGGCCAGCAACGCGTAAACCAGCGGACCTGTGCCGATGGGCAGATTGTTGATCTTTGCCGCATCGTAGAAGGCGTAAGCGATCAGCGCCCAGGCGACAGCGCCAAATGCTCCCCTCGCTATTCGAATAAGGGGGCCACGCGGCCACCTGCCGTTGATGTAGAGCGCGATCAACCCGGCCGAGCCCATGAATGAGAACAGCGCGGCCAGGAAAGCGTCCGAAGTCGTGTACCGGTGAAAGCCGACGAAGTCCGGCTTCGAGAGCAAATCTCCCGGCAGAGCGAAGGTGATACCCCATGCGACCATCACGCAAGCAGAGTACCACTCGATCGCCCTATCCTTGAGGCTTTGGATCGCTGTCCTCATAGCCTTGCACCGTAGCGCTCGCGCACCCCACGATAGATGCCTCGGGATTTGACCAGGCGGCTATTCGCCTCCCGGCGCGCGGCCTCTTCCTTTTTCCATGCCACCCGCGCATCGTCGCCTGGGCGGACGCTCGGGGCCGGGACAGGATCAAGAACGACCGAGGATTCGGGAGGCAGAGAACGCGCGACAGGCGCCTCACCGACCATCGCGCAGCCGGTCAAAATCGTCAGGCCCAAGAATGCAAGCGCCGTTCGGCCGCTTTTTGAGCTGCTCCGCATAGTCAGAGATCCTTTGCTGGTCTTGTTCGGCCTGCTGCGCCAGTTCGGCGCGAGCCTCGTCCGCCTTCTTCGCCGCGTCATTCGCGGCATCGAGATCGATCTGCTGCGCCGCCAGCTTCAGCCGAAGAGACTTGGCCTCGGCCCGGTCGTCGGAAATGCGAAAGCCGATGAGGAAGAACAGCAGGCAGGCCAGCAGGGCCGATGCGAGCCGCGCCGCGGCGACATACTGGCCTATGACCGGAAACCAGCGGAGCAGCGGGAAATAGCCGACCACCAGTGCGGCCAGCAGCAAGGCGCCGATCACGGCGAGCGTCAGGTTCGTGGTCGCGATCGACCAGAACAAGTCGGACAGCGCCTGGCCGGGCGCTGACCACAGGTGTCGCAGCCAGTCCATCATCACTGCACCAGGCTGCGACGATAGAGGATGTAGAGCATCAGGCAGGCCACAATGAAGGCACACATGACCGCCAGCGCCCGCCAGTCGCTCAGCAAGCCGACAACCGACGTCACGCCCATGGCTGATGCCGCCTGCACGATCTTGCTCTTGGCGAGCTTGATATAGCCCTTCAGGCCACCATCGCTTTCGTCGGTGTCGCGGGTGCCGATCGGCGCAGCATAGTCGGTGCCGGGGACGACCGGCGCCATCTCGGTGCCGTCGTCACTCTCGTCCGTATCCGTGGCCGGCAGCTCATCAGGCGACACGACCTCGGCCAGACCCATGGGCCGAACCGTGAGATATGGCGCCACGTCTTTGCGCAGCTGCTCGAGCGGATAGAGCGGGTTCGTGTCGATCTTCCGGCCCGGCGAGATCAGCCAGTGCGTCAGGATATCCTTGATGTCGTATTCCCGACACAGGGACTCGCACAGCTCGCGCACCGCGACGACCTGGGCATCGGTATAGGCCAGCCAATAGCCCTCGCCGTGCGCCGCCGTCTTACGATAGGACACCACCAGCGACGGATCCTTGTTGGTGTCATAGGTGCCGACGCCTTTGTAGACGCCCTCACCGACCTTCTGCAGCTTGCCCGGATTGATAATCTCGATGCCGATCGAGAAGCCGTTGAGGAACTGGCGCCCCGCCCAGATCGATTTGCCGGCGTGCCACGCCACGGTGTTGAACGGCACGAGCTGGGTGATCTTGCCGTCCCGGCCGATCACGACATGGGCCGAAACCTTGCTATCCCGGTTTGTCAGCCAGGAGATGGAGCCGCTGTCGTTCAGGCCCGAGGCCGTGTCGTGCAGCACGATGTATTCCGGAACCAGCCGACCGCCGACGTTCGGGCTGGCCCGATAAGGCAGCGGCGAGCCGCCGCGGAAGCCGCGGCCGTTCTGGATCGCAATCATGGTGGATCTCCATAGGAAAGCGCCCGCGCGGCCGGTGCCGGGCGGGTCTGGTGGCTTGATTTCAGATTGGGCTATCGGGCGGCGGGGCTTCCGCGCTCACTCATCATGAGTGAAGATTAGGCTTGCAGTAACTGCTCGCTGCCAAGATTATGATGCTACAGGGGGCATCGGCATGCGTATCTTGTTCAAGTTTGCGGTCATCTGCATCGTGGCAGTGTCAGCTTCAGGCTGTACCAAGTGTGGATGGATATGGGACGACTTCGGTCCCGCTCAGAAATCCTGCAGATCAGATCATACAACGCGCTAGGAACGCATTGGGCAAGCTGCTTGCGCTGCATGCGCCTAATCCGAGCGCAGAAATAGCGCGCTCAGGGCGCGCCATGGGGCACGAAAACCGCGCCGGCTAAACGATAAAAAAGTCCGATTGTTTCAACACCGCATGGTTGGCCAGAGTCGCGAGAAGAACGGCCGAAGAAGATCCAGAGCCGTCAACGTCCCAATACAATCCGCCCGTACTGGCGTTATAGACGACGCTCGCCGCTGCACTTGTAGCGGCCGCGCCCAATACGAAGTCCACGCCCGTCTCGGCCAATGTGCCTGGAGGCATATTGAAGCCCCGCGAAAACGCGATTTTATCTTCGCCGGGAGTGAAGTCCGCGATTACGTCGGCCCCCTCGTTCGGACCG
>NZ_JBIISY010000078.1:0-25913 GCF_044340795.1 Tardiphaga sp. | reverse complement strand
GTGGCGCCTGGACCTATATTGTTACTTCGAACTCTTCGCGACCTTTCCAGCAAGTCATACGCTTAGCCTTGACCCTGATCAGGACCAGACCGGGGGTATCAACTCCCTGCTCGAACCATTTATCCAAATCCGGATTCCAATGCCGCTGAAATGCAGTCTTGTCCCGGATAAGATCCGCCAACCCTTCGACTGCAACATAAATGCCTTCAGAAAAGATTCCCGCTTCCGAAGAGAAGCCAAGACCGACCTTTGGGTCCTGCTCGATGTCGGATATTACTCGGGTCGTTTGGAGCGCGAAGTAATACGACGTGCCGTCATAGGCAACATCGCCGTTGTTGCTCATCGGGCGGTTGGCGATCTCGCCGCCTTCGGTGTGCGTCGAAAGGATCGCGATGTCGATCCCGGCCATGTCCTTCGCGATGTCCGCAAGCGTCTTCGTCATGTCGATCTCCTTATGAAGGACGAGCAACCGAGTCAGCGGAGTAACGTTCCGCGATCGATCGCCAGTCCGACTGTAACGATATAACCCGTGGTCTGGCTGATCCGCGACGACGCGGCGTATGGATGGAGGCCGGTGCGTGATACGCTTTGCAAGCAGCGCAATGCGCGGCTAGCCCAGCAGGAATCCAAAGAGAGTGGGTAGGCTCATGACGAGCAGAGCCATTGTGAGGACGCCCAGCACCACGCCGTCGCCCTCCTCTAAGCCTGCTGGCGGCCTTGGTCCGATCCATTCGAAGATGACGCGCCACATGTCTTAGCCTGGCGATAAGCCAGCCACCTTTTATATAACCAGCCGATCGCCCGTTGACGGCGGGCAGCTGCTTTAATGCTGCCCATCGCCATTGACATTTGAGCCTCAACTTGCGTCCCGCATAGCTTGAGCTTGCAGCACGTGCTCGCACATCGTGATTGCTCGATTTGAGAGGAGCAGACGGCTTCGTACACCTTGGCGGATCATGGTTTCGACAGACCGAGACAGGATATGACTGCAGAGCTCAGCGTGTTCGATTTTTCCTGCACGCTCCAAGTATTCCCAGGCAATCTGTATTGCCTCTTCCATGAGGATCGAGAGATTTACCGGATGCGAGGGCTCGTGTTGCATGGGGGAACAAGCGCCATGTTTAGTTTTCGTTCCTGCTCCGGAACGGTGGCAAAAATGGTGGCGGTATAGCTCTCCTGCATCAGCCAACCGTTCGCGATGCTGCTCCTGCACGCGCGGCAACTCGACGGCGACTACCAAGTCCCATCTTTACCGATCGTGACCGGTTGAACGCGGCGCTCTCGCGCTTTTCGTCAATCTCGGTCGGAGGTGGCTCGTGAAGCTTAGTCCGCGGCGCCGATCAACATCCCGGCTGCGGCAACGTTGCGCAGGTCCGGTAGGAACGTAGCGCAGCGTTCAGCATTCCTCGCTGGGACAACAACAAGAGGAAAACCGATGAAGAAGATTTTTGTACTGTCGGCTATCGCAATGCTTGGCGCAGCGCCCGCACTCGCTCAAAGCGGTGCAAACCCCAGCGCGCCGCAAATGAATTCGACAGGAAGCGGTGTGTATCAGCCAGGCGTCGATGAGCGCGGCACGGCGGTCGATCGCCCATCAGGTACGGTCGGCATGGCGCCAGCAGCCACGGGCTCTCAGCGCGGCGACAACGCAAGTTCGCTCAGTGGCTCTAACGCTGCCTCTGGCACCTATTCTGGCGCAAATGCGCCGACTAACACCGATGCCAGACGCACCTCCGGCGGCGGCGGTGGCGCTGGCGGTAACTAAGGCGATGGCCCCGGGAAACCGGGGCTTTTGCTTTCGACCCACACCATCATCAGGATCAAGCGATGTCTTCAGAGAAGGAAACACCTGTCGCCGAGCACGAGACGCCGGTAACGGATCGAACGCCTACCGCCGCGAAAGCTCTGTCGATCGGCCTGATCGTGTGGATCTTTGTCGGGGGGCTCGCAGTGCTGGGGGGGTTCTCGTTTTTACAAAGCCGTGGCTGAATGGCTCGGTCGTAGGAACTCGGCGTATGCGCGCGCATTCCTTCAAAAAGGTAAAGGAGGAAAACATGGGATTGGCTGCTTACGACGTGGTCGAGAATGGTTCGGATTGGAGCATCCGCCACGATGAGGCGTTGGAAGGTTCATACGACACAAAAGAGGCAGCGTTTGAAGCGGCCGTCGCGGCGGCATCTCTGGCAATCAGGCAGGGCCACGAGGTCCGCGTGACGGCGCCAGGCAACGAATCCGGTAACAGGACCGCTCTTGGCGGCGAAAGCAATTAGGTCAGCTATGGGACAGGAAATCTTCTACGGGCTCGGTGCCGTTGTTCTCTTGATCGCGCTGATCTATGGCGTCCTGCAATATCGCAACCGGGACCGAGCGGCTGTTCGGCGCGGTGATGAGGTGGTTGCAGACCGGTATCGCCGCGACGATACGTAGCGGAGCCCAGCGCGTCGCTGGTCCCATCGCAAACTTTGCGCTTCGGCCGCAACGGCTACACCGTCAGCGGCGGTCTTGAATATCTGTTCACCCGGAACTGGTCGGGCAAGATCGAGTACCAGTACTACGATTTCGGTACCACGACCTTCCTGACGTCGACCACCGCGATCGAGGCGCGTTCCGCAATAACGAACACACCATCAAGATGGGCCTGAAGTATCGCCTCAACTGGGGCGCTACCGCGTTCTGAGTAGTATGCTGTGAACGACGAAAGGCCGGCATAAGCCGGCCCTTTTCTTTTACATCGGCGTGTTGAGCCTGACTTGTCTATTTCGTCCCGCCACCTGCCGAGCTGGCAGATCCCTTGGTGGAGCTTGCTGGGCTGTTCTTGCCGCTCATCGAGTTGGCGCTATTCGTCCCGCCAGCCTTGCCACTTATCATTTTCGACGTCGATTTGCGTGGCTTGGCATCGGCCACACTCGCGGTCAGCCCAGCTGCGATCGTCGCGACGGCGAGAACCGAGAGAAATTTCTTCATTGTCGGCTTCCTTGTTGTGTTGGCGTTGAACAAGGTCTCGCCAGCAAAGTTCCACCGACCTCACAGAACGGCTTCGATCAGCCCCAGCTTCCGAGCTTCTTGAGCTTCGAGATACCAATTACTGGGCGCGTTGCTGATCACCTCGTCGATAGATATTTGCGACCCGCGCACGAGATTCTCGAATCCTTCGTTTTGGATGGCAATCGAGCACTCGATCTCATTCAGCGTAGCCTTGACGCTGGCCAGACAGGTGGTCGGCGGACCGTCGATGACGAGCGTTTCGACAATTTGCGTTCGTGTATCATCAGATCTGTGACAGCCAATCGGTCGGCGTTGTACGAAGTTCCTGAAACCAGGTTCCATTCTGTTTAACGCTCTTGTTACGCGAGCGGTCTGTCATCCTCGTTCGGCGGCTCGGCTTTCGGCGTGCAAATGTCGCCGTCGTCTTCAGTCTTCTGACCGATTTCTCCTTCTGAGCTCGGCTCAGGCTTCAAATCATCGACGATCAGAGACTGCGTTTTGCGTAAGATCACTTCGAAACCTCCCATTTCTGGTAGCGAAACGCCAAGAGACCGAATGACGTTCCTCGGTCCGCAATACGAGTTTCTAAGCTCCTAATTCTTTTGCCGACGATTCCCCATCGAGTGACCAACTCGCGGAACTTATCCGCCAAAGTTGCCTTGTCGCGTTTAAGGAGGCCATCATGCTCGCCAAACTCGTTGTAGCCCTCACCGCATCAATCATTGCTATGTCAGCGCCAGCTTGGTGTCAGAGTGGCGGCGGCTCTGGAGGTGGTGGCGGTTCCAGCGCCGGAGGAGCAGCCAGCGGTGGCTCGACAGGAAGCTCGGGGCCGGGCAATGCCGGGTCGTCAGATACCGCCCCCTCCAGGTCCGGAACGCGCGAAAATGGCTCCAATGACAAGAAGGCTGTGCCTTCGCCATCCGCCACGAGCACTTCGTCGAGTTCGCCGTCATACGGGCAGACATCGGCCGGCGCCGCGGCAACGAGGTCGATGAGCAGTACGAACACTGGCGTAATGACCAATCCAAACGCCGCGCCTCCATCATCGGATAATGGCAATGCAAGCGTAGCCCCGGCTGGACGGCTCGGAGACAAGACGCCAAGTAGAGACGCACGCTAATGAGCAACGTGTCCGCGGCGGTGAGCTAGATGGGTCAGCGGACGGCAGAAACGCAGAAATGGTTTCATCTAACCGCGCCGCTGGGATGGACCCGCATGCGCCTCAGCTCCACGCGGGGCGGTAGCGCCCGCCTCACCCAATTTGGTGAAGCTATTCGATCACATGCGCTCGCAACAATAGCATGGCTGTGCAATGGGTCTGGTAGCGGACAGACGCGACACAACGCACAAAGTAGACGAAAGTATAGATCATCCATAACAGTTATGAGAGTGCGACGTGTCGACGACGAGCCTTGTTCCGTGCCCATCTTGCAGCCAGCGGCGCGACCTCCTTGCAATCAAGCGCGATTCCGAAGGTAGGGGCGAAGTGCGTTCCTTCCGGTGTAGGGCGTGCGACGAGACCATGCGCTATCTGTTCCGAGGTCGGGGTGAGCCGATCGCTCTCGATCGAAAGTCGTGAGCGAAGCGGCCAGCCGGTTCAGGTTGGCCCTCATCTCTCGTGGTTCGGCCCGGTCAGGAATGTTGCCCATCCGCGCGGCCTCACTCGTGGCGGAGCGACAGCGACGCTGGGCGGCTGAAAGCGGAGATCTTCGATCGCCGGCCGCTCGCGCAGTACCGCATGCAAGCTGGCGTCGTCGCGAACCGCAATCAGCTTCCTTCTCGTAGGTTCTCGTTTCCGAACCTTTGCGTCAGCCCACAGAGCCTGATGCGGAGCTCGCAGTTTGACCTGCACCTTGCTGCTCGCTTCTGCAGGCAGATCAATCATCGAGCTTCTGCGGAAAACGCCATCGTGAAGACAATAGATCCGCGACGCGCTGAGGGGCGACGTTTAATCCGCAGGCTCATACGGTTGGTGAAAACAGCGAAGACGATGTCCGCTTTGCGCCTGGAGCACCATCCTGTTCTCCAATATGCGGAAAAGCGAACTCAGGAACTATCCGGGTTCGATGAGTTTCGCTCCAACAACCGGTTTTTGATAAAATGGCCGGCGGATCGCAGGGCCCGTCGCCCGTCTGCAAGTTCGGCATTCCATAGCGGCCATGCATGGATCATGTTTGGCCATATCTCCAAGGTAGTCTCAACGTCTGCGATCGCCGCGGCTTCCGCGAAACGCGTTGCGTCTGCCAGCAAAGTTTCAGCAGATCCGACCTGAACCAGCGTTGGAGGAAATCCGGCAAGATTTGAGAACAATGGAGACAAAAGCGGCTCCTTGCGGTCAATCGATGAAGGAGAATAAGCGTCGGCTAGCTCCTCAAGGTAGCTACGGTGGATGATTGGATCGATATGATCCTTGCTCTCCAAAGTCGTTCCGGACATGGACAGATCAGTCCAAGGGGATATCAGCCAAGCGCAATTTGGCAAATCTTCATTCGCCGAGCGCAGTGCGTTGATGAGAACAATGGTGAGATTCCCGCCCGCGCTGTCGCCACCAACGACGATATCGCTCGCCCCTATTCCTTGCTTGCGCAGATACCGCCAAGCCGTCATCGCATCTTCATGAGCGGCAGGAAACGGACACTCCGGCGCGAGCCGGTACCCAATCGCCAAAGTGCTTATGCCTGTGGCGCGTCCGGCCTCGGTAACAAGGCGGCGATGACTTGCGATCGAGCCGGAGCAGTAACCGCCGCCATGAAAATACAGGAGCACCCGCGTGACGTCCGCCCCGGGAGAGAGAGACCACTCCCCCGACACGCCACCACAGTCGACAGTTCGTAATTCCACGTCGTCCGCTACCGGCCAGATCGAGCCGACTTCATCAAGACGTTCCCTGCGCTGCGCCCATCCAACCGGTCGGGGCTTCGAGGACAGAAGTGCGCGAATGTTCGCAATCTCACTATCAGCCACTAACGACCTCCCCGAAAATAGACGAAGACGATGCGATACGATCATAGCTTGAAAGGATCACGAGTAGAAGATCCGGTAGAGCGCGCGAGGGATTTCCGGACGTCTGCCCTGCGCCAGGAGCAGCCCTCCACCCGCCTCTTTCGTCCGTCAGCTATTCATCTGACGAATCAAGAAGGCGCTTGTTGCGTGCCAGCGGCTTCATGAAACCAATGTATTTCCGAACGAAATCATTTCTCTGAGCGACGCAACCAGAATGAAACACGACCAAACTAAGACCTCGGTCGGATACGCAGCGGCTGTTCGATATTCACAGACCGTGCGAGACACGCCAACACAGCGCATCGTTAGTGAACGCGGCTACGTAGTTAAAACAGCAGCCTTTCGCGAATAGAACGAGCCTCGCGAAGATTGAACGCGCCGAATAGCCGAAAAGATGCCTTACACGACGTTTGACAGGATGCGGTGGCATGATTGTCCGGGCGACCCTCAGCGGGCTCTTCAGGAAGTATTTTCTGATCCTGTTTGTCGCGGTCTCTGCTCCCGTGGCGATCAGCGGGCTCATTGAGGCACGATTCAGCTATTGGGATCAGCGCGCGGAACTAGACCAACTACTCGGTGTGCAAGCGACCAGCGCCGCCTCCGAGATACATGACTTCATATTCGGAATTGCGGATCAGCTCGGTTGGCTGGTCCAAACGCCATGGACGGGCCAACCCGACGAAGGTCGAAAGACCGACTCGCTACGCTTGTTTCGTCAGGCACCTGCCGTTGTGAGCCTGACCATTCTGGACAACAACTTCAAGGAGCGTTTGCACGTCGCCCGTATAGGCCTCAATCGCATTGACAGCGAGATTGACCGCTCTGATGATCCATTGGTCAAGACGGCGCAATCCAATCGGATCGCGTTCGGCGCGATCAGCCTCAATCGAGGTTCGGAGCCGTACATGACGATTGCAGTGATCGGCAATCGTCCTGCCGTCGGCGGGGTCATTGCCGAGGTCAACCTCCAACTCATCTGGAACGTGATAGCCGCGATCAAGGTCGGAAGCGCCGGCCACGCATTCGTCCTGGATCGTGCAGGATGGCTGATCGCCCACCCCGACCTGAGTCTGGTGCTGCGTGGCGCGGAGGAAGCGACGTCCAGGCCCTTCCGGGCGCTTCGCGCGGAGATCGAGAGTGCGGGCCAGCGTCTGGCAACCGGTGTCGATCTGCGCGGCAACGCTGTCGCCGCCGTGGCGGCAGAAGTCGCCGGGCCACACTGGACGGTGGTCGTACAACAACCGCTCTCAGAGGCCTTTGCGCCGATCTATCGCGCGTTCTGGAGAACGATCGGTCTTCTGATGATCGGCACATTGTTCGCCGGTCTGCTCGCCTACGCACTTGCGCGAAAGATGACATCGCCGATCAGAACCCTCGAAGAGGGCACCAAGAGGATCGGGGCCGGCGATTTCGATCATCGCATTGCAATCCAGACCGGTGACGAATTCCAGCGTCTGGCGCACGCCTTCAATCAGATGTCATCGCAACTCGCCCTCGCGCAGCGGCATCAACAGCAGATCGAGCGATTGAAGCGCTTCTTCGCGCCACAGGTTGCCGACCTCATCAATAAGTCAAATGATGATAGCGTTCTGGATGGCCGGCGGACTGAGGTGGTAGTGATCTTTTGCGATCTTCGCGGCTTCACCGCGTTCTCGTCTGAGACCGCCCCTGAAGAGGTCATTCGGGTGCTGTCCGACTATTATGAAGCCGTCGGGCGTGTGATCGCGCAACATGAGGCAACGCTCATCAACTTCACGGGCGACGGGCTGATGGTGCTCGTCAATGCACCGGTTGCTGTTCGCGAACCGGAACTGAAGGCGCTCGACATCACGGTCGCGATGCAGAACACCGTGCAGCTTCTGATCGCCGACTGGCGGGCTTGCGGGTTCAACATCGGGTTCGGCGTCGGGCTGGCGAGTGGGTCGGCTACTGTCGGCCGCATCGGTTACCGGGACCGGTTCGATTACACGGCCATTGGCAGTGTCGTTAACCTGGCATCGCGGTTATGCGCCTCGGCGGCGGATGGAGAAATTCTGCTGAACGCCAAGGTAGCCGATTCGATCGGCTCCCGGCGCCCGATCACGGCGCGGGGCAATCGACGACTGAAGGGACTTGGAGACGCCGTCCCGGTATTCAGCGTCGCTTTCGCGGGCGGCAAGGCTGTCAATAGGAAAGCTGGCCAGCGAGACGAACACAATGAACTTAGCGCGTCCGGTGCGCCACATGGTGACTCATGACCCGGAAACTCGCCGCCTCGCCTACCTCTGCCCGACATGGCCTCGATGGCGCAAAAGGGCTCCTGCGCCGGAGAGACGTCCTGGGACTTCTGACATGTTCTGCACTCGTAGCGCGCTGGAAGCCCGCACATGCGTCCCCCGTTCCTGCGCTTGGATATCTCTGCGCTGAAACGCCGGAGTTGTTCACTAGTCGATTGGCCGCATTCAGGGCCGGGTTGCAGGAGGCTGGCTTCGTCGAAGGCGACAACGTTCGGATCGACTATGCGTGGGCGAATGGCCAGTACGATCAATTGCCGAGGCTTGCGGCCGACCTGGCAAGTCAGCAGGTCGATGCGATCGTTGCGTCGGGAGGCGCACAAGCAGCCCTTGCAGCCAAGGCAGCCACTACGACAAAGACGATCGTCTTCGAGATGGGTGGAGATCCCGTCCAACTCGGTGTCGTTGACAGCCTTTCCCGGCCTGGGGGAAATATCACAGGCATTTCGAGCCTCAGCGTCGATGTATCGCCCAAACGTCTCGAGTTGATGCATGACATGGATCGCGATGTCCGCACCCTGGCGGTTGCGGTGAATCCATCCAGCCCAACAGCCGCCTCGCAGTTACAGAGTATGACCGCAGCCGCCCACAAGCTCGGTATCAGGATTCATGTCGTTCAAGCCAAAACTGAGAGCGATTTCGATCCTCTTTTCGCTACCCTGATAGAGAACGCAATCAACGGTCTCGTGTTCACTTCGGATCCATATTTTGCGTTCAGGAGCCGTACCATCGCGCATCTCGCGCTCAAGTATCGCATGCCAACGATCACCCAATCGCGCGACTTCCCGATTGCGGGCGGCCTGATGAGCTACGGCGGCGACTTTACTCAATCGCACCGACGGGCCGGCATCTATGCGGGACGCGTTCTTAATGGTGAGCAGCCTCGCGATCTCCCCGTTCAACTGGTCACCAAAGTCGAGCTTGTGATCAATCTGAGGACTGCTGCCGAGCTCGGTCGCGTGTTTCCGCCATCGCTCGCCATCGGCGCCGATGATGTCGTCGAGTAACGGGACTGCCTCATCAGTGCTGCTGTCCTGACGCACCTGCCCAATCTCCGCTTTGCGCCACAAGCGGACATCCACCAGCTAGAGCCCGATCCGGTTGAAATTCCGGCGTTCTGTTTCGGTCAATTGCTGCTGCTGTCCTTCCGTCAATGCGCCGTTGCCGATCAATTGCAACGCGCTGTTCGCATTGTAGCTGGCACGCTCGTCGCTGCGACGCTTGTCGCGTTCGCGGCGCTCGTCATCCTCGCCATTGCTGCCGCCGCCATAGCCGAGCACTTCGACGATGATCACCGACGGCCGCTCATTGCCGCTGCCCTGGTTCGGCGTCGCCGTCTGCTGCGTCGCTGCCGCAGCGTTGGAGGTGGAGAGTGCTGTGCTGATGCTCGGCATCTGCACCGACGGGATGCCCCACGACATGCCCTGCACCGAGATATTTGCCGCGTTCAGCACCTGCAGCGCCGCGAGGTTAATATTGCCCGACACGCGGATGCCTGCCTCGCCTGCATCGATGGTGCCGAGCGGCGCGATCAGATCGATGTCGCCGGCCGGCACTTCGGGGATCGGATTGAGCGTCGCGATTCCGGCGCCGGTTGCCGGCACCTCCGGCGAGAGCGTGACACGGCCGTATCTGTCATAGACCCGCTTCGGCGGCGTGTAGAGCACCGCCGTCTTCGAGCCACGGCCCGCGTTGATGTCACCCGTCGCCGACCAGCCAAGGATGTTGCCGCCGAAGGTCGTCATGACGCGCGACTGGCCGAGCAGGATCGAGCCTTCAGCATAAAGCTGGATATTGCCCTGCCCCTGCGTGACCAGGCCAGTTTTCGCGCCCGCCGCGATGCCTTCGACGCCGATCACCTGCTGGCCGCCCGGCGTCATGATCTGGATGTCGCCGCCGAACAGTGTCCGGATGCCGGAGTCGAAATTCGTGACGTTATTGTACTGGTCCTTCTCCGTCCCGCTGAACATCACGAGGTCGCCGCGATAGCTGTTGCCCTCCGGGAACAGCGCCGCGATGGCCTGTCGGCCGCGCAGATAGGAACCGAAGCGGCTGCTCGTCGCGTCGTTGTATTCGCGACCGCCTGCGGTCAGTTCGGCGCAATAGACCTCGCGCAGGAAGATGCGCTGCTGCTCCGGCGCCAATGCGGCGAAGGTGCTGCGGGCCTCCGCATCGCTCGTGGCGGCAAAGCCGTAGCGATCCAGCAGCCACTTGCGCAACTCGCTCTCATAGGTCTTCGCCACCTTGCCAGTCTGATCCGCCAGCGGCGTGCCCGACACCGCGAGATTGGCGGGATCGAGATAGACTAACAGATTGTCGTAGCGTGCCCCCGCGGCGCCGGTCCCCGCGAGCAGCGAGATCGACGCACCCGGCTGGTCGTCGCCTTGTGCGATCGGTCCGAACGAGGTGATGAGGCCCTTATAGCCCTGATAGATGTCACCGCCGGCTGTGACCTCCAGCGTGCCGGGTCCGGCGATCTCCACATTCGTATAGTACATGTTGCGGCCGGCCGAGATGACCGATACGTCATTCGCGTCGGCATGCAGGATGAAGCTCGGCAGGACGACGTTATAGCCATTGACGTTGGTGGTGGTCAGGCCGAAGGCGACCATGTCGCGGCCGGCCATGACACGTGTTTTCTTGGCGCCGACATAGACGGTGCTGCCGTCGAAAAGCGGGCGTGCCTCGCCCAACGTCACATTGACCACGTCGCCGTTGACGGCATAGATTCGGATCGGCGTGTCGTCACCCCCATGCAAAGCTGGATCGACCTCGCTACCGCCGACATCGAAGCGGACGGGGTTGGACTTCGTGATCGTATTATAGGTCGCGGCGCCGTAGATCGACTTGCCGGCCAGAAGTTCAAGCCCGCCCTTCGGCGCGGCATCCACATGAACGACGATATCCGTACCTGAATTCGTCAGGGAGCCCTGGACATAGATGCTGCCATTGGCAGCGACCGCAGAGAAGCTGCTAGGCAGATGATGTTGACCGATACCGTTCGGGCCGTCGTAGGCGTAGCCGTCGTTCGGTCACCCGTCCCTGTTCGCATTGATCGGCACCAGATTGCCACCCGTAGAGAACAGCGATACCGCGGTGCGATCGCTCCAGCCGAGCTTGGCACTGGTGCCGGCTGAGCCGTATCCGCCGATGACCAGATCGCCGCGGCTCGCCACCGAGACCTGACCGTCACGCGGCATCAGCATCGGGCCGCCAGCCGCCGCACCGATAGCGGTAGCCGCCAGAGGATCGGCTTGGCGCGGATCGTTGTTCTCGGCCGTGCCGTGAATCAGCGGGATCACGCCGATGCTGCCGGCCTGCAGGGTGATGTCGCCGCGATCGGCGCTGAAGACACCGTTCATGTCGTCACTGGCGCTACCGACAGGACCGCCATATCCGATTGGATTGAGCGCGCCGCCGATGGTGATGCGCACATCGCCGCCGCCTTGAGCGCCGGCGACGATCCCTGTGCTGCTATAGCCCAGCGCGCCCGTCGTCCCGCTATGCGGCTTCATCAGACCCGCATCGCCGCCAGCGATTACGGTGACATTGCCGCCGTTGAGCGCGCCGAAACCGGTGAAATTCTTGCCGTTCTGGCCATACCATCGCGCGACCTGGCCGCTTGTGACGAAGCTGGCAGCCGCAACATACACGCCACCGGTGAGCTGGCCCTGTGCTTTGACGAAAACGTCTGATGACGCCGCATCGCCCTGGCCCAGCGTCGAGATGTTGAACGGCGAGAGCTGGTTCAGGTCGCCGCCGACGAGCACATCGAGGTCGGCAGCGCCTGTGCGCAACATGCTGGTCGCGGGCACATTGGCCGCCGTCCCGGTGCCACTGTTGAATACGAGATTGTCGAGCACGAGATTGCCGCCGCTCTTCAGCACCGTTGCAGCCGCCAAGGTCCGTAATGCCGCCGCATTGACGTCGGCGCCGGCGACGACGCGAAGCGCGGTCGCCGGGCCTGGCATGGCCTCAGCATAGGTCGGTGCGCTGGCCTTGACGAGATACTGAACGGCAGGCCACGATGCAGGTATCGCCAGTTCCAGCGGCAGTCCCAGAGCCGCGAATGTCGTACCGGCCGGAACTGTTTGTCCGGGCCGCCATGCAGTGCCGCTCTTGTCGGGGATGCTGCCATAGCCATTGACGTAGAAATCGGTGGTCGGAATGACCCAGTCGGACGCAAGAACGATTTCGTTCTTGTTGTCGTAATAGGACATTCTGACGCGAACAGACCCGACGAGTACGTTCTTGGTCTTCGTCGTGTTGAAATCGGTAGTGTTGTTGAGAATGGTCGGGATCGGCGTGATCGAATTCGGCCGCCCCGGTGCCGTCATGCGATAACCATCCGACAGGTTGGCCTTCACCGTTACATTGCCGCCGGCCCGCAAAGTGAGGCCCATGGCTTCGCCACCGTAGCGATATGCGCTCAGGTCGACATCGCCGCTGACAAGGAGACGTCCGTCATCGGTGGCGCTGGCGATCTCGACGCCCGGACGCAGATGGAACGCGCTGCCATAGGCCGTGAGCCCGGCCAGCCGCCCCTGCAGACCGGCATTCGAGAGTGCGCCGCTGACGAAAGCGAGGTTATCCTGATGGACGAGGTCCATCCACGCCTTGTTGATCACCTGCTCGTTCGGATTGGCCGAGGTCGACGCGTTCTTATAGGTCGTCATGCCATAGAGCGCGATCTCGCGGGCGCCGCGGATGACGAGGCCCTGCGCGGCTTCGATCGCAACATCGTTGCCCACCGCATTGGCCGGCGCACCGACCCCGGTGGCGCTGCTGCCGCTGCCGAGGCGCGGCGCATAGATGTTCATCGTGCCGCGCGCCACGCCGTCTGGCGACGACAGGTCGATGGTCGCGCCCGATGCCAGGCGCACCGTGCCCTGCGTGCTGCCGACTTCCACCGCCGCGCGGTTCTTCGCGCCGATGGCCACGCCGTTGCTGTCTACCTGCAGCACCGTGCCATGGGCATCGAGGACCGCCGTTGAGGCGAGCATCATGTCGCCGCGCGCGGCGAGCCGGATCGCACCGGCGCGCTCGCCGCTGGCATCGACCTTGCCGATCACCGTGAGGCTGCCGCCATCGACGGACACCGCGATGTCATGTGCCTTGAGTTCGTTGCCGATGACGAGATCGCCCTGCTTCAGCACGAAGCTGCGGCTTTCGGTGAAACCGGTCGCGTTCAGCGTCGCATTCAGCGCAGCGAAGTCAGCCGAGAGCGTCGACGCACTGCCGCCGATCAGTTGCGCGCGCAGATCGAACGACCCGCCCTGCACGCCACCGGCCTTCAGCGTGCCGTCCAGCGCGACCCGTCCCGCACCGGTGCCGGCGGCCGTCAGCGTGAGCGAGCCGGCATCGCTATTGGCCGCCGAGATATCGATGACCGATCCGGCCATCTGACGGATATTGCCGCGGGTGCTTTCCAGCAACACGTCGCCGCCCCAGGAATGCCGGGTGACGTCGAACATCTGGATCGCTTGGCCGGCCAGATCGAGCTTTGCGTTCGCACCAAGCACGAGATCGCCGGCGGCCGTGGCCGAGAAGCGGCCGCTCGGCAGATACACCGCCGTATCCAGCAACATGCTGCCGCCGGAGGCGATCGCGATATCGGCGCCGAGCGCCGTCGTCCGCGGCGCGTTGGAAGCCGATGCCGGCTGCGTCACGCTGACATTGCCGCCGGCGCGGATCGCCAGTACGGCACCGGGATCGCCGGTGAGCAGCGGCGTCACCAGATTGAGCACACCGCCCGTGCCCGCATAGGTCTTGCCGTTATAGGTGGCATCGGGGCTCGGGCCCGATGCGAACACCGCCAGCGTTCCGCGATTGTTGGCGACGATCGCCTCGCTGGCATTCAGGTTGACCGCGGCGAAGCCGAGCATCAACCGCTCGTAATTGACCTGCGAGAACGTCCGCTCATTGGAGCCGAAGCCGAGCACGATCCGCCGCGCATCGACCATGATGGTGCCGGCGCCATTTCCCGGACCGCCCGGAATGGTGGCGCCCGGCACCTTGCTCGGCGACGGCTGCGATGCGCCCGATGCCGTGGTCGCAAAGCCGTTCCAGATCAGCGTATCGGCCGAGATGCGAACCTGATCGCCCACCGCGCCGGCCCCGTAGATCGCCGGGCTGTTGAACTGGAATTGCTTGAGCCGCGAACGGCCGGTGGCGGGATCGATGGCGTCGAGGCTGACGGAGCCGAAGAAGTTGATCGAATTGCTGGCACCGAGCACCAGCGTTTCCACCGCCGGTGCGCCGCCTGCCCCGCCCCTCAGCAGCCGGTCGAACAGGTTCTGGTCGAAGGCCATGCCGTTCGGCAGCGTGCCGGCGGCCCGTGCCGCCGCCAGCGATGCGGCAGAGCCGATATTCAAGGTCGGCACCGTCATGTTCAGACTGCGCGTGCCGATCACGGGCGTGCCGTCCACGGCGAGATTCGCCGGCACCATGAAGCCCACCGATCCCTCGCTCAGCAGCATCGCGCCGTCACCGATGGTGACGCTGCCCTTCGCGCCTGTCGGGGCGGTAAAGGCGATATTGCCGTTCGACACGGCGACGATGGCCGCCATATTCGTATTGTTGATGGCTGCGCGCGACTGGCCGCCATAGGTCAGGCCGGTCGCGACGCTGTCGGGCGCCTGGATGCCCCAGCCCAGCGTGTCGATGCGTGCGCCAGACGCGATGGTGATGTCGTAGAGCGCCGACATCAGGATCTGCGAGCCGCGCAGCACCGCGCCGCTGTCGACGATAATGTTGTGCGTGCCCGGATCGATCTGCGTGAAATCGAAGCCGACCGTATTCTGGTCACGCCCGATCACGCCGCCGAGATTGAGATTGGGCGCCGCGATCGCCGCGATCGCGGCGTCGGACACCGGCGTCACCCTGGACGTGCGGATGACCGGCACGCCGGCTTTGATGATTTCGAGGGTCGATTGCGCGCCCGTGAGATAGACATTGCTCACGGCGCCGAGATTGAGCGTGCCGCCATAGCCGCCCTGGTCTGCCGCGAACAGCGCGCGGCCTTCGAAGATCAGCGCGTCGCGCGTGCATTGCTTCGTGCTGGTGACATTGCCGCCATCAAGCGTCATCAGGCTGATCGAGAGGAACTTGCCGTCCCGCTCCAGCATCGGTCGCACCGTGCCGAAGCGGCTCGCCTGAGCGAGCTGGAAGTCGGCATAGCTCTGTTCGTTGTATTGCGAGAAGGTCCGCGTCGCGCTTCCGGGCGTGAGCACGAGTGACGTGGGCAACGCATCGCGGATCGATGTATTGGCAATGCCGAGCGTTCCGCTCGCCAGATAGGATCCGTTGGCGAGTGTGATGGGCGCCGTCGTCGCCGAGACATGGCCGGGCGCAACCTCGATGCGGAACGCGCCGGACAGCAGCGCATAATTCGCCGGCATCAGCGTATAGGTGCCGGCCGCAAGGCCGGGCACGCCCGCCGGGATCGTCACCTGCTGGCCGATGCCGGGCGTATCGCCAGTCCAAGCCGTATTATAGCCGCCGGTGACTGGCGCCGTCACCGCTCCGGGCACGAGGGCGTAGACAGTATTGTTGGTACCAAACTTGCGATTGGCTGGATTGGCCTCGGCGAGCGACGCGACAAGCACGTCCACGGAGCCGCCGCGGCCCGACACGAAACCGGTGCCCGCCAACGTCCCGCCGCCGGACAGATCGATCACCGAGCCGGCCGCGCTCGTCACCTCGCCGGCATTGATCGTCACGCCCTGGCGCGTGCTGACGCCGCCGAAGGCGCCCGTCACCAGGTCGGGCGCCACCGCCGTGACACCATCGGCAGTGTAGTTCACGCCATCCGTCGTGCCGCCATAAGGCATCACGAGCCCCGCAGCGCTTACCGATGTGACGCTGCCCGACAACAGTTCGACGCGCGTGAAGTAGTTGTCCGTCGCCGACTTCGCGAGATGCATGCCGATCGTGATGGAGCCGAGCGGTGCGCGCAGCACGCCGCCCTGCTGGATCGTCGGCGCCGCCAGCGTCAGGCTGCCGAACACCGAATAGAGCGCGGCCGGCCGGCTGCCATCGACGGAGAGGATGCGCAGTTTGGCATTCATGTCGGCAATCTTCGTGCCGGTGCTGTCCATGCCTGCAAACAGTGTCGCGGTCGCGCCGCTGGCCGGATAAACCTGCTGCGCCACGAGCGTGAGATTGCCGGAGGTGCCGACCATCGTCACCCCGCCCGGCGTGGCGAGAACGCGGATGTCGCCGCGGCTGGTCAGTACGGTATTGGCATAGTTGAAACGGATGTCGCTTTGCAGGTCGATCAGGCCGGCAGAGATATCGAGGGTGCCGCCGAGTTTCGCAGGTGGCAGGATGTCCGCGAAGACTATCGTATCCTTCGGCACGGCGAGACCGATCAGTCCGACATAGGCGGATTGCAGCCGCACCAATGCGTCGGCGGTGGTGTTGGCGATACCGCCGTTCCAGACGCGCGCGACGGTGGGGCCGTTGAGGAAACCGCTATGGGTCAAAGTGAGGCTACGGCCCGTGGCGAGATCGACATTGCCGTCGAACGAGATGCCGCCGCGGGTCCAGAGCTGCACGCTGTCGATGCCGCCATCCATGATCTGGTCGGCGGTGATGTGGCCATGGCCGAGCTTCAGTGTGGGATCGGCGACGCCAGCACGCGCATCGGCGGCGAGATTGTTCGCGGCAGTGCTTTGCGCGATGGTGAGGATGCGCGCGGCGCGCATCGGCGCCGGCACATAGCTTGCGTCGTTCTCCAGGAACAGCGGCGACTCGAACACCACCGACAACGCCCCGCCCGAAGCCCCCGCCCCGCCCGCCTGCGCGCGCAGCGTGCCGTCGATGTAGAGGCTCGAGCGCGACGCCACGGTGATGCTGCCGCCATTGCTGGCCGTCATGATCGTGCGTTCACCGTTGAGATCCGACACGGTCAGTTCGCCCGCGGTGCCCGATGCATCGAGCACGGCGCCGGGCCGGATCACCACATGCGACAGCGCGGCATCACGCAGGATCGAGTCGCTGTTCGCCTTGCCGGTGCCACCGATGATGATGGTGCCGCCATCGGCGACGATGCCGTAGCTGCCGCCCTTCGCATCGCGCGCGACATGCGCCTGCCCCGATACGTCGAGCACCGCCGTTTCGCCGATCCATATCGAGCGTGCGCCCGGATCGTAACCGGTCTGCGGCAGCGGCGCATCCTTGGTCGGTAACGCCGCATTGCCGTCGCGGATCTCGATCCGGCCTCCATGCGCGGTGATGCGGCCATCGACGGTGATCTGCCCGCCGCTGACAAGCGTGACATTGCGGCCGGGATCGACCGTGATGGCAGCCCCCTTCGCAATGGTGATCGCGCTGTCTGCGCCGGTATAATGCGGGCCGGTGCCCGAGCGGAGGATCAGGTCGGCGCCAGCGCGCTGGGTCGTGCTGCCCTTTCGGGCATTGTCGAGATAGAGCGGCGACAGCGACGTTGTCGCGGCCTTTGCGACGTCGCCACCGCTGGCCAGGTCGAACAATGCGGCCGAGACCTGATAGGTCGGCATGGTGACCTTGATCGCCGAACTGGCGGCGACGGTCAGGGACTTCTGGCCATTGATCGCATAGCTGGAAAAGCCCTGGCCGAAGAAGTCCGTCGCCAGTCGCAAAGTCTGCGCCTGCGTCTGCGATGCGTCGCCGATCACCACGGCGCCGCCGCTATCGAGCGTCAACGCGCCGCCTTTGCCGAAACCGGTCGAGACGAGCTTGCCGGCGAGCGTCAACTGCCCGGTTCGCGATGTATTCGCGTTGCTGGCGATCAGCGCAATATCGCCGCCATCGCCGCCGCTGACTTCGCGCGTGCGGTCGATCATGCCGCCGGCCGACGCATCGATCCGCGAGCCGGCCGCCAGCGTCACATCGCCCGATGTGCGGATGGTAACATCACCGCCATCAATTAAAGCGACGAGCGAGCGATCGGCCGCAGGGTCGATCAGGCCGTTGGTCCAGACGCCGCGTGTGTCGATGACGGCGCCATCCCGCAGCGTCATTCGCGAACTGCCCTTCGCATCGAGCAGCGGCGCGCGGCCCAGCACTTCATTGCCGATGGTGACGCGGCCGCTCCGTGCCGTGAGATCGGCACCGATGGTGACATTGGCGGCCTGCAGGTCGATCACGCCGCCGGCTGAAACGCCCAGCGCGCGATCGACGACGATGTCCTTCGTCGTCCATGCCGAGATGCCGCCAAGACCAAAGCCCGTGAGCAGGTCCGAGCTCAGCCAGATGGTGCCGGTGCGATCCGCCGGGGCCGGCGTGTCGGTGAACCTGACCTCGCTTGCGAGCGCCGTCCATCGCGGCGTGCTGCTGCTGCCATCATAGGTCTGCAGCGCGAGCGTGCCGTTCTGCGCGACGACGCCCTGCGCCAGCTTGTAGCCGTCGGACACTTCGGTCGAGCGTTTGGTGGTCTGCCGCTCGCCATTGACCGTGTCGGCGATGATGGTGGCGGCGAAGATGCTGGTCGGCGCCGCCAGGTTCAGGCGGCCGGCGTCGCGGCCGACGGAATAGCCCTGCTCCCAGCGCTTCGACGTGCGGCCGCGATCGAACACCGTGGTCCACACTTCGGTCAGCCGTTGGTCGGTCTGGCCCTGGACATTGTGCGTGCGCGCAAAGCTGCCGGCCAAGCCGACGAACTTCATGTCGCCGGGTGCATTGTCCACGCTGTAGCGACGACCGTCGATGCCGATCAGATTGGTCGAGTAAATCCAGCCCGCCGCCACGTCGAGCGAGCCGCCGGAGATATCGAAGCGGGCGCCTTCATGCGCCGTGAGCTTCGGCGCCTGCAGCGTGATGCTGCCGGCCACAGCGGCCCACTCGCCGATCCGGTGCGACAGGGTGTTGAGATGGCCGCCGACCTCGAGCAGACCGCCCGGGGTATAGTAGCGCTCGGACGCATAGCCGCCGGTGCCGGCCGCGACGAAAGTGAGGTAACGCGCATCGATCCAGACATCGTTGCTGGTCAGCGCGCGGGAGTCGCGGTTCTGCGGGGAGTCGCGCAGTTCATTGCCCTGCACATTGACCCTGATATTGTTGCTGTCCATGGCCAGCGCGACATTGCGTACGCCGGACACGTCAATCAGCGCACCATCCGCAACATCGATGGTCTTGGCAGCCGACACCGCGATCTGCCCGCCCTGCGCCGCGGTATAGGAACCGCCGGCAAAGGTGACCTTGCCGCCCGTGACGATCTCGATGCGCGACTGGTCCTGCCGGTCGGAGAGCAGCGACAGATTGGCGAATGTGCCCGTAGCAGCGGCGGCGCGGATCTGATCGGCGAGCCTGGATGCCTCGATCAGCGCGTTACGATTGCTGTCGAACGCCTCCTCTTTGCTGTCCAGTTCGGGCAGCACTGCCGTGACACTGCCGGCCGCGAGGGTGATGTTGCCTTCCGTGTCGGACGCACGGTTGAGCAGATGGATGGTGCCGCGCGTATTGACTGAGGTGGTGGCGATCAGCGCGCCGCCGACCGACAGGTCGCGGCCCGCCAGCGTGATGTCGCCCTGTTGCGCGAATACGATGCCGGTGTTGACAACACCGCCGCTACGGCTGCCGGCATTGATGACGGGCGATACTTCATTGCCGCGGGTGGTCGATGCCGTATTGCCGGTGGTGCTGAAGCCCGGGCGCAGAACGAAGGCATCGCCGGCCGCGAACAGCGCTTGCCCCTTCGGCGTCGAAATCATGCCGTCATTGACGACGGACTGGCCGAGCAGCATCACGAAGCCGCCGCCGGAGGTCACGCTGGTGGGCGTCTTTGTCGTGATCTGCGCGCCCGCCTCGACGCGGATCGCGCCGAGCGCATCGATGAAGCTCGGCGTCCAGTTCGCGGCGGATCCGGTCGAATAGATTCCCTTGTCGCGGAATTGCTCCGACGAGATCTTTGCTGTCGAGGCAATGAACGAGCCCACATTCACCTGGCTGTTGCCGCCAAAGATGATGCCGCTCTGATTGATGACATAGACGGAGCCGTCGGCCTTGATATTGCCGAGGATCTGGCTTGGACCGGTACTTGCGTCGACGCGATTGAGCGCGACCCAGTCGGCCTTGCCCTGCTGGTCGAAGGTCAGCGTGGTCCGCGCGCCGACATTGAAGCTCTTCCAGTCGAGGATGGCCTGCTGGGTGACCTGCCGCACATTGACCTGGGTCTGGCCATTGCCATCGACGCCCTGCGTTGGCGCGTCGGCACCGGTCCAGCCCGCCATGTCGGGAAGCAAGCCGCCAGCACCGAGACCGTTGGGGACGCCGACCGGTGCGGTGCGCGACACCTGCGCCGCTGCCGCCGCTGCACGCGCTGCAGCCTGCACCGCCTGCATGTCCTGCACCGCGCGCGCCGCTCGCGCCAGTGAGCTTTGCGTCTGCCGCGCCGCTGCAGCCGCCTGCTGTGCCGCCAGTGCGGCTGCTTCCGACGCGATGTTCGGCGCCGCCGTGGCACTGGCGCTGCCGCCCTGCAGCCCGCGCGCCTGCGCCGATGCCGGCATCACGCTGAGCGCCACCGTGCTCACCGTTGCCCACAGGATCCGGCGCCTCACGGTGGCGCGGGACGGTGCGTAATGGGCAGCGGGCTTACGGACGGACATGGGCATTTCTCGCGACAGAGATCGGGACCTGCGCAGCGCGGCGGCCGCGGCAGGGTGACTCAGTTCGGAGACGACGGCTGGGAGCCTCACGTGAACAAGAATCTTTATGAAATATTTGTGTCGCCGGAACCGGCGGTCAGCCGAGCAGAACGATGCCACCCGGCAGTGCGCGGGTCTTGATGTTGAAGGCCTGCTCGATCCAGACCAGCACTTCCTCGATGCGCTGGATGCGGAAGCGGCCATTGACCGGGCTTGATCCGAGCTCATCGCTCATCAGCACCACCTTGCCCGGCCGGTAGCGATTGATCTCGGCGACCACATCGGCCAGCGGTGTGAGGCGGAAAACGAGCATGCCGTCCTGCCAGGCGGTGCTGACATTGAGATCGGCGGCGCTCGCCGACTGCAGGCCGCGGGCGTCGTAACGAAGCTGCTTTCCACTGGTGAGCACCGCGGCATCGCCGGCATGGTCGACCCGTACTTCGCCATCGACGCAGGTGACGCAGACCGACGCCCCGACATTGCGCACCTCGAAGCGGCCGGTCGTCGCGGTGCTGCGGCCATCGCCGGCGATCACGGCAAGGGATCGCCGTGCGCCGGCCGGCATGGCGAACGCAGCTTCGCCGGCAATCAGCTTCAGCTCGTCCGCAGCCTTGTCGGCGATGGTCAGGCTGGTCTGCGTGTTGAGGCGCACCGACACGTCGCCCGCCAGCGTGATCCGGCGCTGCTCGCCGGTGCCTGTCCGGTAGTCAGCCGCCAGTTCGGAGAGCGAGGGCCACAGGCCGAAGGGCGGCTTCGCGACCACATAGCCGGCCGCACAGGCTGCCGCGGCGGCACTGCCGCCGAGCAAGGCGCGGCGATTTAGCATCGGCCGCGGCGGCGTCCAGGGCGGCAGCTGGCCGGTGTCGCGCAGGGTCGCGCCGGCCTGTCCGTAATCCTTCCAGCGCCGGCGCGCATGGGCGAAGGCCTGTTCATGCGCCGGGCTGGTCCGTCGCCACACCCGTAAAGCGTCCGCATCGGCGGTGCTGGCTTCGCCAGAGACGAGCAGCGCCACCCATCGATGCGCCTCGCGCGCCAGGTGCTCGTCATCGTCGATTGGGCGCGGCATCGTCATTCGTCATCATGGGCGGGGAAGCGAATGCCAGGTGCATCCGCATCGGTCTCCTGTACCGAAGACGTTTCCCGGGCCGGTAGTGTGCAATAAAAATTACGCTTGAGGCGCCCTGCACAATAATTTTGTGCGTCGAGCAGTTCACGCTGGACCAGTCGCACCGAAATCCTGAAGCGTTTGGCGATCTCGGCGCGTGGCATGTCCTCGAGCCGGGCCGCGAGCAGGATGGCGCGCTGGCGCGGCGGCAGCTCCAGCAGGATCGCCTCCAGCGCCCGCAATTCGGAGCGCCCTTCGGCCACATCCACCTGGCTCGGAGCCTCGTCCGCGATATCCAGCAGCGCATCGACCTCATTCGAGGTCAGCCGCCGCGCTTCCGCCCGGCGGCGATCGCGCGCGATATTGATGGCGACGGTGAAGAGATAGGAGTCCGCATGGCGCACGGCAGCGACGCCATCGCTGGCTTCGAGCCGCAGCCACGTATCCTGCAGGGCATCGCTTGCAAGCTCCGCGGAGCCGAGCCGCCGCGTCAGGCGCAGTTTCAGGTCGTCATAGCGCAGCAGAAACCGGCGCCGCAATTCGGAGAGATTGCCGGTCATGGCCCTGCCCGGCTCATGACCGCGGCATCCGCCGTCCGGCACTCCTGCTGGAATGCCGAGGAGCGCGGCGACAGCACCAGGGTGACCGGCTGCGCAAAACCCGCGGGCGGCGGCGCGCCGATGGAGATGCGTTGCAGCAGCTGCCCCACCGAGGCGTCGCGCCCCTTATCGCCGGTCGAATCCAGCAGGGTCGCGCGAGCGACACGGCCGCCGGCATCGATCCAGAAACTCGCGGCCAGTCTGTCAGTCCCACGCATGCCGCCTTCGTCCCTGCAGAGCGTTTGCAGGAGCCGAGCCTGTATCAGACCGTAATATCGCGCAGCAAGAGGTTCCGGCGTCGTGCTCACAGGCAGCGCGGCCTGCGGCGCGGGCACCAGCACGAACGCATCTTCCGCCATGTAGCGCGGCACCAACCCACTATCTTGCAACAAAAGGACGAGGGCGTGCTCAACGTCGTACGTCCCTTGGACTGCTGCGGATCTGCGTCCAATCGCCAGATTTCCGTTATAGATCACTTGCCGTTTGGCTACGACGCTGTAGGCCTCGAGCGCCGAGGCGAGCGGCTGAGATTCGATCTCGAACGTGGCCATTCCTGAGCTGGCTTCGCGTTCCTTGATCTCCGTGGCCCAAGCATTTGGGACGAGGGCCAAAGAATTGACGTCGGTCAATGCCTTAGCCAGCAAGGCCCCCACAAAGACCAGCCCTCTTATGCAATCAGCAAGCCGCATCAACGAGCATTCTGGTGCACGAAGGGCCATCATGACCGCTTCATGGCTCAGCTTCGTAACAAGAATATGTCAGCGCCTTTCTAGATGTCTCTCCATTTCGACCTGTTGCCGTACGTCCGCTTTGCGCCAAGAGGCGCATCACTTGGTGATGCGCCTCAATGACACTTAAAGATCTAGCTGCTCTGACATGGCCAATGCATCGTCTACCTCGATTCCAAGATAGCGCACGGTGCTTTCAAGCTTCGTATGCCCGAGGAGCAGTTGAACCGCACGAAGATTTCCCGTCTTCTTATATATCTGGGGACACTTTCGTTCGGCGCAGCGAATGTGTTCCATAGCGTCTTCGGTCCAGCCCAAAGCTGACTACCCATCGATCGACGATCTGCCCATATTGCCGCGTAGACAGATGCGGCTTGGCTGACTTTCGGCTAGGAAAGAGAAAGTCTGTTGGAAGCAATTTTCGAAATGAAATCCACTTATCGAAGCTGTCCTTCGTCTGCTCCGAAATTTCAAACTGGACCGGACGTCCCGTCTTCTTTTGAATAACCGTCGCTCGACTGCGCAACATCCCTGAGATCGTCAGATCCCGTACTTTCAAGCACGTCAGATCACACGCCCGAAGCTTGCTGTCGATTGCTAGGTTAAAGAGGGCGAGCTCTCGCAAGTTTGAGGCGAGTTCCAATCTCGTTCTTATCCCCCAGACTTCTCTCGGTTTGAGGGGCAGTTTTTGGCCAATAATTTGTCCCTTATTCTAGGCGGACATAGAGCTGGCTCCAATTCACCCGTCCCACCGCGTCGCTCCCAGCGAGCTAGGGAAGAATAGAGCCTCCGCCTGAATGACGGCTTAGCGCCAATAACTGACGTTCATATGGATCTCAACTCGTTCGAAGCGCTACAAATCGGAAGGCTCGATTGAATTGGCATGCATTCGAATCCTCAGGAGTGCGCCGCCAACGATCTCGCTTTTTTCTCTTACGTCCCACTCCTTAACGCGCATCGAGATTTTTATTAGTAGGATCAAGATAGCGTCCTCCCAACAAATGGGAGATCGTCTTGTCTGATTTTCAATTGGCCATACGGACGTTTGGAGGGATGTTTGCCCGAAGCGCTGTATTGGCTGTAATTGTGGTCGGTATAGAGGTCTGGGCGCCAATCGGCCTCGCGAGCTCATCAAGACTTTTTCGGCAATCATGCTCTCGTGTGTCACCGGAATAAGTGGATTGTTTGCGGGTCAAAATTGAGAGCCGGAAACACAAGCAGCGGGATTGAGAGGGTCGCGGAAGTGATGGGAGCCCGTCTTGAAAGACAGGCCCCGGATGCGGTCAAAGCTGCCTTCCCATTCCTCGGGCGGCGCGTCCATCAGCTTAGAGGATTCGACGCTCATTCCGGACGCAAGCGCGCGAGCCCTGCGCATTTGCGAAGGACTCCCTTATGAACGAGATGAGAACGGGTGCCAAGATTCGCGCGATAAGGATCGAAACCCTTCCGGTCAAAGGACCGAAACGGCGGAAAATTCACGCCGCAAGGACTCAGTCATTGCACGAGTTCTTCGGGTTTTGTTGTACGAGCGTTGTACGATCGTCGTACAACGGTAAAAAAACGCCAACGAACGCAGATCTCTTTTCAAAAACAATCATTAAGAGGATGGAGCGGGTAGAGGGAATCGAACCCTCGTATTCAGCTTGGAAGGCTGCTGCTCTACCATTGAGCTATACCCGCATGCCGCGTCAGGTAACACGTTGCGCCGGGGGTCTCAACCTCTGTGCGGATAAAGTCCCCAAGCGTGCCACCCTGTCATGGCCGGGCCTAACCGGTCATTTTCTTCCGCGCACCATCAAAGATGGGTCCGCAGGCTTACGCCGCGCCAAATGGGCTTCAGCCGCAACCGGGTCAAGTCAGCGGATGACGCGCGAGCAGAACCCGGCGCGCTTCAGCGACAATGTTCCTATTTTATTCTTGACGCAATCCCGCAAAGGATTATGTTCCGCATCGTCTGGCCCCGGTGAGAGGGGCGAGCGCGATCGTCACGTTCGCGGGGCCGGTTGCGGTGGACGCCAAGGTTGGGGCGTTGCGCGGTGCCTGGAAGAGGCTCGCCTGCGGGCGGGACGGATCGGTGCCAGACCTGCCACTGGCGCGGAGATGTCTCACCTTCGGAACAGCCGATCCCGGAAACGCGTGACGGACGACCCTCTCGGCGGCGTCCGGGATCATGCTGCTGCGTCCCCCGGCCCTTCGCCTTGGGCCAAACAACGGGGATCTGACCGCTCCCCTGGGCAGGCAGCAGCCCCCGAACACCGCGTGCGGAACGCCGGGCTCGCTCGGCACTCCGGAAAGTCCTGATGCATATCCTTGCGGAGTACCGCATCGGCATCAGGCACCCACAGGTGCTCGGGCACCCGGCGTTCCGCGCGCCCTCTTCACGGAGAGGGCGGAAGGAATGCGCACAACTCGGGCGCGTCAGCGTCGCGAGAACGGGATCGCGTGTTTGCAGGAATGGACGGGGCTGTTTGACAGGTTGATCGGCAATGACGCGCCACTGCGCATGGATTCCCTCCCCCTTGCGGGGAGGGTCCCGCCGATAGGCGGGGGGTGGGGGTGCCCCACGTGACGTAGAGCTTGCGGAAGCACCCCAC
>NZ_JBIISY010000077.1:0-25965 GCF_044340795.1 Tardiphaga sp. | reverse complement strand
ACCTGCCAGAAGCGCGAATTGTCCGGATAGTTCGGCACGCCTTCGAACATCAGCGTGGTCGCGCCATTGGCCAGCGGCCCGTACAGAATATAGCTGTGGCCGGTGACCCAGCCGACATCGGCCGTGCACCAGTAGATGTCGCCCTCGTGATAGTCGAACACATATTGATGCGTCATTGACGCGAACAGGAGATAGCCGCCGGTGGTGTGCAGCACGCCCTTCGGCGTGCCGGTGGAGCCGGATGTGTAGAGGATGAACAGCGGATCTTCCGCATTCATGTCCTCGCAGGGACATTCGGCGGTGACCATCTCGGCTGCTTCGCGGTACCAGAAGTCGCGCGCCGGATCCATGTCGACCGGCGTGCCGGTGTGCTTCACCACAACGACCCAATCGACACCGCCGGCCTTGACCACGGCTGCATCGACATTCTTCTTCAGCGGCACTTTCTTGCCGCCGCGCAGGCCTTCGTCCGCGGTGATGATGATCTTGGACTGGCAGTCGGTGATGCGCTGCGCCAGCGAATCCGGCGAGAAGCCGGCGAACACGACGGAATGGATCGCGCCGATCCGCGCGCAGGCGAGCATCGCATAGGCGGCTTCCGGAATCATCGGCAGATAGATGGTGACGCGGTCGCCCTTGCCGACATTCCGGTTGCGCAACACATTTGCCATCCTGGCCACTTCGTCATGCAGCTCCTGATAGGTGATGTGCTTCGACTTCGACGGATCGTCGCCTTCCCAGATGATCGCGGTCTGGTTGGCGCGCTTCGGCAGGTGACGGTCGATGCAGTTATAGGCGGCATTGAGCACGCCATCCTCGAACCATTTGATCGAGATATTGCCCGGCGCATAGGAGGTGTTTTCGATCTTCGTGGGCGCGTGGCTCCAGTCAAGGCGTTTCGCCTGTTCGGCCCAGAAGCCATTGCTGTCGCTGATCGAGCGCGCATACATCTCCTTGTATTTCGCGTCATCGAGATAGGCCCGCGAGGTCCATTCGCTCGGTACGTCGTAAATCTTGTCGGACATCGTCCCCTCCACTCACTCTCGCAGCCACAGAAACAGTCCTGCGCCGCAAGCCGTTTCTCGTTCGATGTTCCAATTATGCGTCGGGGCGGGTGGACCAAACAAGGTCGCCGCGTCTCACCCTTTCGTCGGTTGCAATACCTATCCGGCGAACGCGACGCAGGAACGAAAATCCGCTGATTCGCATTATCGCGACGGAAGGTGAGGACGAGAAAGTACCTAAAGCCATGATGGAGCAACAGAATTTTACGGCGACCCGCGGTGCGACAACGCGCTCGGCGCTGGCAGCGGCCAAGTTGCTGGCGGGCAAGCTGGCAGCGCAGCAACCGAAACTGCGGGGCAAGAGCACGGTCAAGGCGCTGGCACGCGAGCTCGGCCTCACCATCGGTGATCAGTCCGAACTGACCATCCGCCGCCGCAAGAGCGGCAAGGCTTACAGTTTCATTCGCGAGAACGGGACGCGCATCCGTCATGCGGGCACCATCCGCCGGTTGAACGCGATGGCGGTGCCTCCCGCTTATGTGGATGTGCGCTATGCCGTCGATCCCAACCTGCATCTCCAGGCCGTCGGCCGCGACGCCGCGGGGCGGCTGCAATATCGCTATCACGCCGATTGGGAGAAGGTGCGGGAGCATCGCAAGGCGAATCGCCTGGCGCGACTGGTGAATGCCCTGCCGAAAATCCGCCGCAGCGTCTCGCAACATCTTGCCGGCGAGGAGCCGACCCGCGAATTCGCGCTGGCGGCCGTGATCGAACTCGTCACCCGCACCGCGATCCGAGCCGGCAATGAGAGCTACATGAAGCTCTCCGGCACCCGCGGCGCCACCACGCTGATGAAGTCGAATGTGCAGATCGACGGCAAATGCGTCGTGCTGTCCTTCAAGGCCAAGGGCGGCAAGGCCGTGCGCAAGGAATGCGATGCGACGAAGCTCGTGCGCGCCATCGGCATCCTGCACGAAGTGCCGGGTCGCCGCCTGTTCCAGTACACCGACAAGGTCGGCCGCATTCACAAAGTGAATACGGCGGCAGTGAACGCCTTCCTGCGCGACATAGCCGGCATCAAGATCTCGCTGAAGGATTTTCGCACGCTGATGGCTTCGGCGACGGTGGTCGAGACGCTGGCGAATATCGAACCGGCGAAGTCGGCGCGCGGCCGCAAGAAACAGGTTCTGGACGCGGTGCGTTCAGCTGCCGATGAGCTGTCGAACACAGCCACGATCTGCCGCAAGAGCTATGTCCACGGCACCATCGTGACGGCATTCGAGAACGGGGCACTGGCGCGGATCGCCGCGAAACAGAGCGGCTATCGCTCGCAGTCGAAGCGCGAGCAGCTCTTGGCGCAGGTGGTAGCGGAGGCTGGCTAGCGCTAAGCCAGCGTCCACACCGCCGTGTTCTTGATCTCCGCATCCTCGAGATCCCGCGTCACCGGCACCTTGTATTCCGCCAGTTTCCGCAGCTTGTCCTTCGGCAGGTAACTCCGTCCGGGATCACCGATCAGCACGGTGGTGCCGCGCGCGGCTTGGCCTGAGAGAAATGCGTAAGCCCGTTCCGCCGTATCGCGCTCATAGAAAATATCACCGGCGAGGATCGTCTGCGCCTCAGGGGCCACAGAGTCGCCAAGCAGATCATCGCTGCGTGCTTCGACAACAACACCATTGTCTGTCGCATTGATCCCGATCGCCACGCGCGCGAAGGCATCGATATCGTAACCGATCACGCGCGTTGCGCCCGCTTTCATTGCCGCGATCGCCACCAGTCCCGATCCGGAAGCGAGATCGAGTACCGTGTGCCCGGCAACGTGCTCCCGATGATCGAGCACATAGCGCGCCAGCGCCTGTCCGCCGGCCCAGGCAAAGGCCCAGAACGGCGGCGGCAGGCCGGCTTCGCCGAGCTCTTCCTCGGTCTTGCTCCACAGCGGCACGGCTTCATCCGCCACATGCAGCGAGATTTCCGGTACCAGCGGCACGGGGAGCAGGCGCGTATTGGCGCGGATGAATCCGGCGGGATCGATAATCGCAGGCTTGGTGCCCGCGCTCACAGCCCGCCCATCTTGCAGAGCAGCTTCCATTCCTCGGCCGTGATCGGCGGCACCGATAGGCGGGACTGCTTGATGATCGCGACATTGGCGAGCTTCGGCTCGGCCTTGATCGTGGCCAGCGACACCGGCTTCGGCAGGTCCTGCACGGCCTTGACGTCGACGCAGACCCATGGCGTGCCCGGCTCGGCGGTGGGGTCGGGGTGATACTCCTTGACGATCTCGGCGATGCCCACGATCTCCTTGCCGATATTGGAGTGATAGAAGAAGGCGCGGTCGCCCTTCTTCATCTTCATCATGTTCAGCTTGGCGGTGTGGTTGCGGATGCCGGTCCATTCGGTGCCCTTGGCACCGGCTGCCTTCTGCTCGTCCCACGACCAGGCGTCGGGCTCTGATTTGATCAGCCAGTATTGCATCGTCTAACCTTCTGCCTTGAACGGCCGCGTCAGCAGGCCCTCGATCACCTGATCGACGCTCAAACTGCCATCGAGAATCATCGCCACCGCTTTCGCCACCGGCATATCGATATTGCTGGCCTCGGCCAGCTCGATCAGCACCGGCGCGGTGAAGGCGCCTTCGGCGAGCTTGCCCGCCGGAGGCGCTTCGCCGCGGCCGAGCGCGACACCCAGCGAAAAATTTCGCGATTGCGCGCTGGAGCAGCTGAGAATGAGATCGCCGAGGCCGGACAGGCCGGAAATCGTCTCGGCCCGTGCACCGCAGGCCACGCCGAGGCGCAGCAATTCGCTGAAGCCGCGCGTGGTGAGCGCCGCCAGCGCCGATGCACCGAGTTCGCGGCCCACGACGATGCCCGCTGCGATCGCCAGCACATTCTTCGCCGCGCCGCCGATCTCGACACCGCGTACGTCGGTGGAGTGATAGGGCCGGAACGTCGCCGAGCCCAGCGCCTGCACGAGCCTGATCGCCACGTCTTCATCGGCGCAAGCCAGCGTGACTGCGGTTGGCAGACCGGCCGCGACATCGTCGGCGAAGTTCGGGCCGGACAGAATCGCCGGCAACACGTCCGGCGCGACCTCGGCGATCACCTCGGTCATGAATTTGTGCGAGCCCTGCTCGATGCCCTTGGCGCAGGCAACGACGGGCTTGCCGGCCGTCAGCAATGGCGCGATCGCCGTCAGAGCCTCGCGCAATTGCTGCGAGGGCACGGCGAGCAGGATGATATCGGCGCGCGCGGCCAGCGCGAGGTCCGATGTCACGAACACGGCGTCATCGATGCCTGCACTCGGCAGCCGCGGATTGCTGCGCGAGGTCTGCATCATCTCCGCGGCGGCCGGCGAACGCGCATAGAGCACGACGTCACGGCCCGCGCGTGCGGCGACATCGGCGAGCGCGGTGCCATAGGCCCCGGCGCCGATCACTGCGATGGATTGAAACGCGCTCATCGCATCAATATCCCGCACGGCTGTTCTTGTGTCCGGCCGGCGCCTTCGCATCGGCGTCGAGCAGCCAGCGTGCGCGCGGCGCGGCGTCCAGGCCGTCGGAGATGCCGAGCGCCAATCGCTCCGCGCCCGCCCAGGCGATCATCGCGCCATTGTCGGTGCAGAGCGCCGGCGGCGGCAGCAGCAGCACGGTGCCGGCTTTCTTCGCGATTGCTTCCAGCGCGCCGCGGATGGCCTGGTTGGAGGCCACGCCACCCGCGGCCACCAGCGCCTGCGGCGGCCCGAAGCGTTCGGTGAAAATGCGCAAGCCCACCTTCAGCCGATCGGCGGTCGAGGCGAGCACGGCCGCCTGAAAACCGGCGCAGAGATCGGCGATATCCTGCTCCTCCAGCGGCAACAGGCGCGAGGCTTCATTGCGAACGGCCGTCTTCAGTCCCGAGAGCGAAAAGTTCGGCTCCGGTCGCCCGACCATCGGCCGCGGAAAATCGAACCGCGTCGGATCGCCCCTAGCCGCGGCGCGTTCCACCTGCGGCCCGCCGGGATAGGGCAGGCCGAGCATCTTCGCCACCTTGTCGAAGGCTTCGCCCATGGCGTCATCGACGGTGGTGCCGAGCCGCACATACTCGCCGACCCCGAGCACGGCGACGATCTGGGTATGCCCGCCGGACACCAGGAACAGGCAATAAGGGAATGCCAGCGGCTCGGTGAGACGCGGCGTCAGTGCATGGGCTTCGAGATGGTTCACCGCGATGAGCGGCGTGTCATGCACCATGGCGATGGCCTTGGCCGTGGTGAGCCCCACGATCACCCCGCCGATCAGCCCCGGGCCCGCCGCCGCTGCCACGCCGGACAGCTCGGCATAGCCGACACCGGCTTCGGCCATGGCGCGGTCGATCAGTCCGTCGAGCAGGTCCACATGGGCGCGCGCGGCGATTTCCGGCACCACGCCGCCATAGGGCGCGTGGTCGCTGATTTGGGAATGCACGATATTGGAGAGGATGCGGCCGCTGCCATCCGGCTGCCGTTCGATCACGGCGGCTGCGGTCTCGTCGCAGGTCGTCTCGATCCCCAGCACCAGCATCGGTTGGTCGGCGGTCACGCTTGGTCCTTGCATTGTCTCGGAAATATGGGCTCTTGCTGCCCTTCGCCTAGCACTCTGGGGTCGCAAGGTGCAATCACTCCTCGCCGGGAGCCCTTTCATGGCCATTCTCGTCACCCGCCCGCAGCCGGACAATGCCCGCACCACCGCCGCCTTGCGCGATCAGGGCTATGTGGCTCTCTCGGCGCCGATGCTCCGGTTCGAAAAGGTGCTGTTTTCGCTGGATGCGGACGCCGATTTCGGTGCCGTGATCGTGACCTCGGCCAATGCCCTGCGTGGCCTCGCCGATCAGCCGGCGGCCAGCCGCCTGTTCCGCCTGCCTGTCTTCGCCGTCGGCGACCGCACCGCGCAGGCGGCACAGGATGCGGGTTTTCGCGATGTCATCTCCGCCGGGGGCGACGCCCATGACCTGCGCGCGCTGCTGACGGCGCGGGCGCAGGCCGTGAAACCGCTGCTCTATCTCGCGGGCGCCGACCTCTCCCGCGATCTTGCTGCCGAGCTGGGGACACGTGGTTTTGAAGTGGTCACCCACACGACCTATCGCATGGCGCCGGTGGCAGACCTCCCCGATGACGTGACCACCGCCTTCGCCGCCGGCCAGATCGCGGCTGTCCTGCATTATTCCCGCCGTAGCGCCCGCGCCTTCTTCAAGGCCGCTGGCCTGGCCGGTGTCGAGATTTCCGCTCTGGCGATCCCGCATCTCGGCCTGTCCGACGCGGTGGCGAAAATCGCCCATGACGCCGGTGCGACAAAAGTCATGGCCGCGGCCACGCCGGACGAAGACGCCTTATTCGCGGCGCTGGCCCGTGCCATCCCGCCAAATGCGCGCTAAAACCGGTGTTAACAGAGAGGCCACCCAATCTCTGCTAAGGGGGCTGTGTGACTCACGAGGGACTGCATCATGGCCGATGACAATGAGACGGGATCGGTTCCCAATGCCGGCCGACCCAAGCGCCAGCCGCCGACCCTCGAACTCGCTGCCACCAATGTGACAGAACGGCCCAAAGCGAGCGAAGAGCCCGCCGCGCCTGCGCCCGATGCACCTCCGGACGCGGTGCAGCCCGACACGTCCGATCACGATACGTCGCCCTCCGACATGCCGCCTTTTGCCGCCGCGGAGCCTGCTGTCGAGGAACCTGCCGCTGCATCGCCGCCGCGCGAAAAATCCGCGCTGGTGCTGCCCATCGCCGCCGGTGCCGTGGCTGGTGCCGTCGTGGCCGGTGCCGCATGGATCGCGCTCACCAACATGACGCCGGCAGACACCTCCGCGCGTGATGAACTGGCAACGCGCGTCACCCAGCTCGAAGCCCGCCCGCTGCCGAAGCCGGATACCAGCCTCGCCACCCGCATCGACGGGCTGGAAAAATCCATCGCCGCCCTGCGCAGTGATCTCGCTGCGGCGAAGACGCAATCGGATCGTGCCGCGGCCGAGATCAACACGCTGAAATCCGCGCCGCGTCCCGCAGCCGCAGCGGTGGTCGATCTCGCGCCGATCACCGAGCGTCTGAATGCGATCGAACGCACGGCCGGTGACCTGAAAACCTCGGCCGATCAGCAGAGCGCAAAGCCCGTCGATGATCCCGCCTTGCGCCGGACCGTCGCCGCCTCGCTGCTCGATACGTCCGTGCGGCAGAGCGAGCCCTATGCGGCTGCCCTCGCAGCGGTCAAACCGCTCGCCGCCGATCCCGCCTTGCTCAAGCCGCTCGATGCCTTCGCCGCCGCCGGCGTGCCGAGCGATGCCGTGCTGAGCCGCGAATTACTCGCGTTGCTGCCAAAACTCACGCCGGCGCAAGCCGAAACGGCCTCGTCGAACACCGGCTTCCTCGATCGCCTGCAGGCCGGTGCCGCAAAGCTCGTGCGCATCGAGCGCACCGATACTGCTGGCAGCGGCAGTCACGGCGCCATCGCACGCGCCACCGCCGCGGCCCGCAGCAACGATGTCGCCGCCGCCAAGCGTGAATTGCTGACCCTCACGGCGGTTGATCGCGCCGCCGTGCAGCCCTGGCTCGACAGGCTCGCCGCGCGCGATGCGGCGCTGGCCGCTTCCCGTCAATTCGCAGCCGACGCCATGGCGGCGCTCTCCAAACCAGCGCCGTGAGTGCCCGATGATCCCTATCGTTGCCTTCCTCATCCTGATCGCGCTTCTGGCCTTCGGCGCCGCCTGGGTCGCCGACCAGACCGGCGATGTCGTCCTCTCCTGGGGCGGCTGGACGCTTTCGACCTCGCTGCCGGTCTTCGTGCTGGTGCTCGGTCTCGTCATCCTCGCCGGCATGCTGCTGGTGTGGTTGGTCTTCAGCGTCTGGCGGGCGCCGGCGCGCTATCGCCTTCACCGCCGCAACAAGCGCCAGCTGCGCGGGCGCCATGCCATCACGCAGGGCCTGCTCGCCATCGGCCAGGGCGATAGCGCAGTGGCCAAACGCCATGCCGGCGTGGCGAAGCGCCTGTCTTCGGATGATCCGCTCGCGCTGCTGCTGCATGCCCAATCCGCCCAGCTCGACGGCGACCGCGCCGGCGCGCATCGCGCATTTCAGGCGATGGCGGAGCGGCAGGATACGCGCCTGCTCGGCCTGCGCGGCCTGTTCATCGAGGCCCAGCGCAGCGATGATCCGCACAGCGCCGTGGCGCTGGCCGAAGAAGCATTGAAGCTCGCGCCGAATTCGACCTGGGCCTCGCAGGCCGTGCTCGGTTTCCGCTGCGCCCAGTCGGACTGGACCGGCGCGCTGAAGATTCTCGATGCCAATCTGTCCTCCGGCCTGATCGACCGCGTCGCCTATCGTCGCCAGCGCGGCGTGCTGCTCACTGCGCGTGCGCTCGATGCCGAAACGAAGGATCGCGATCTCTCGCGGGACAGCACCATGGAAGCGATCCGTCTCGCTCCGACCCTGATCCCCGCGGCCGTGCTGGCAGCGCGGTTCCAGAGCGAGGCGCATCAGATCCGCCGCGCCATGAAGATCATCGAGGCCGGCTGGCTGGCGCAGCCGCATCCCGATCTCGCCGACGCCTATGCCCATGTGAAACTCGGCGATTCCGCGCGTCAGCGCCTGGTCCGCGTCGAGACGCTGGCGTCGAAGGTGCCCGGCCATGTGGAAGGCGCGCTGGCCATCGCCCGCGCCGCCATCGACGCCGCCGAATTCGGCAAGGCCCGCGACGCCCTCGCCCCCTTCATCGCCGAGCCGACCCAGCGCACCGCCATGCTGATGGCCGAGCTGGAGCGCACCGAACATGGCGACAGCGGCCGCGCCCGCGCCTGGACCCTGCGCGCCGTCCGCGCCCGCCATGATCCGGTCTGGACGGCGGATGGCTATGTCTCCGAGCGCTGGCGCCCGGTGTCGCCGGTCACCGGCCGCATCGATGCCTTCCAGTGGCAGGAGCCGCTGGCCGCTTTGCCATCGAGCGATGCCGACCCCCTGGCCTCGCTGGAAGCCGAAATCTTGCGCGAAACCGTGCTGGCGCCGCCGATGCCGCACCCGGTGGTTCAGCCATTGGCCGAGCCCGTCCCGGCCACGCCCATCACCGAAAAACCGCCCGAGCCGATCCTGACGCCCGCCGCGCCGGCCGAGCCCGATCCGGAACCGGTGACCGAGGCCCCGCCCGCCGACGCCTCGCCACCGCCCAAATCCGAGCCTGCCCCGGTCCCGCTGTTCCGCGAACGCGCCGACCTCGCCAAGAGCGCCAGGCCGGCAGTGCCGATTCCGGCCGTCATCCCCATCACCCGCGCCCCGGACGATCCGGGCGTCGACGAGGAAGACCCCTATCGCGACGAATTCGCCGAATTGAACGGTGGCCAGCAGCAAGGCGGCTGGCGCGGCTTCATGCGCCGCTGGGGCGGCTGACCCCAAGCTGCGCTTTTCGTATCCGGCAGCCCTTCCGCGCCTTGCAAAACCGGGGTGCGGACGATATCAGAGGCCTCATCGCGACCGGCTGCCCAGCCGAATCGCGACCATGGTTCGCCGCAATAGCTCAGTTGGTAGAGCACGTCATTCGTAATGACGGGGTCACAGGTTCGAGTCCTGTTTGCGGCACCAGCCAAGCCCTCGATGCGCCGCTCAGGGCCCTTGGACTTAATTCCACCTGCCCGCAAATCGCGCCACACAGCACCGGTCATGGATCGATCTGGACCGGTCATGGATCGATCTGGCGTTTGCATTCCTGAATGAAATTGCGGACGGTCGCTGCGCTTTCGCCTCGTCGGAGCGAAACGGCCAGCCGGGCGATCGGGCTTTTTCCAGCCAATGTACGGAATACGATGCCGGGCACCTGCATGCAGCGCATGCATTCGGGAACCAGCGAAACGCCGAGCCCGGTCGCGACAAGGTTGATCACCGAACCGATCTGCGGGGCCATCTGGCCGAGGCTGGGTTCAAATCCGGCGCTGCGGCAGGCCGCATAGATCTCGTCGTGCAAAATCGGGCCGGCTGCGGGCGGCAGCAGGATGAAGGGCTCCTCCTTCAGGACGGCAAGTTTGATCGTTTCGGATTTCGACAGCGGATGATCGGCCGGCAGGACGGCGACCATCGCCTCCGACACCAGCAGGCGCTCCTGCAGGTCGGCGCTGCCGGATGCGCCGGGGCGCAGGAACACCACGTCGTACGAGCCGTCCTTGACGCCCTCGATCAGCCGCGGCGTGTTGGCTTCCTCAAGACTGAGATCGACCTCGGGATAGGTGCGGCGAAACGAGCGGATGGTCGCCGCCACCACCGGGTTAAACGCTGCAGAGCCGGTATAGCCCACCCGCAACGAGCCGACCTCGCCGCGGGCCGCCCGCTGCGCATCACGCGCCGCCCGCTGGATCTGCCCCGGCACATTCTGGACCGCCGCCAGGAAGGCCAGGCCCGCTTCGGTCAGGAAAGTGCCGTTCGGCGCACGCGAGAACAGCCGCGCCCCGACCATCTCTTCGAGATCGCGGATCTGCCGGCTGAATGGCGGCTGCTGGATGCCGCTCCGCTCGGCGGCGCGGGTGAAATGCTTCTCCTCCGCCAGAGCCAGGAAGTAGTTCACGTGTCGCAGCTCGATCATCATGCCTGAAAGGTATCAAGAAAGCGCTTTCCATATATTGGACCTCTGACAAATGTCATGTCAACTTTCTGACAGGCGCAAAGAGGCGCCGCCATCGCATCCCTCGGACATCCCTTGAGCGTCCTTTGGGCCTGCCACCGTGCTGGAGCTTCGATGTCGGAACGATTGATCAGTGATCTCGGTGGAAAGCCGGCCGGCGATATCCCGCGTGACGAGCGCCGCCAGTTGTTCTGGGAAAAGCAGCTCATCGCCGTCGTTAATCTGCTGTCCGCAAAACTGGACATCACGCTCGATGAATTCCGTCGCGCCGTCGAGGAGATGGCACCCGAAGACTACGCCAAATCCTATCTCTACGGTCGCCGCCTCGATGGCTGGCTGCGCCTGTTGATCGAACGCGGGACCATCGATGCGGAGGAGCATCGCGCCCGTACGCAGCAGATTCTCGCCAGCGGTTCGCGCGATCATGTCTTTTGATCCACCACTTTATGCGCCGGGCGCCCGCGTGCGGATCGTCGATCTCGCCAAAACCGGCCATGTGCGCGTCCCTCACTACGCGCGCGAGAAAGTCGGCGTCGTCGAGCGCTATGGTGGCACCTATGAAAATCCCGAAGACCGCGCCTATGGCCGTGGTCGCGGCACGGCGGTGCGCCTCTATCGCGTCCGGCTCAGGCAGCAGGATCTCTGGCCGGATTACGCGGGCGACCCGACCGACACGCTGGAGCTCGAAGTCTATGACCACTGGCTGCGGCCGGAGCGCGAGCAGGAGGTAAACGATGCCTGATCATCCGCACGACCACGACCATGAGCATGATCACCATCACGATCATCCCCATGATGCTCACGCCGCCAACGAGGATGACGATCTCGAACTGACCGAGCATGAAGCGAAGTTTATCGCGCTCAAGGGCATGCTGATCGAACAGGGCATCCTCACGGCGGACGAGATCCGCGTGCGCCTCGAAAGCAACGAACTGCGCACGCCGCATCAGGCGGCACGGATGGTCGCCAAGGCGTGGGTCGATCCGGACTACCGCGCGCGGATGATGGCGGATGCGAAGAAGGCCGCGATCGAGCTCGGCATTCCCGTTACGGAAGCGGCCCTGGTTGCGCTGGAGAATACGCCTGACATGCACAATGTCGTGGTCTGCACGCTGTGCTCCTGCTACCCGCGCTCGCTGCTCGGCGAGCCACCCGCCTTCTATGTCAGCAAGGCCTACCGGTCGCGTACGGTGCGCGAGCCGCGCAAAGTGCTGCGCGAATTCGGTCTCGATTTTCCCGACACCACTGAAATCCGCGTTCACGACAGCAATGCCGACCTGCGTTACGTCGTCATCCCGCGCCGGCCTGACGGCAGCGAGGGGATGAGCGAAGAGCAACTTGCCGCGCTCGTTTGCCGGGATTCGTTGATCGGCTGCGCCCTTGCGCTCGATCCCGGCCGCGTCGCGGCGGCCGATCCGGAATCACCGCACCATCAGTGATGTTCACGCCAGCAAAGGATCATGACCATGTCGGATACGACCAATCTCGTGAAGCCAAGTGAACGCAATTACGGTCTCGAACATGTCGCGATCGGCGTCGATGTGCGGGTGTCGGCGCAGACCTTCGAGGGCGACCAGTGTGTGCCCTGGCATCGGCATACGGAAATCACCGACACATTCTTCTGCCTCGAAGGCGTCGGTCGCATCCAGATCAAAGGTCGGAGCGAAGACGCTTTGGTCGCCGTCGGCGAGCGCTTCGACGTGACGCCGGGTCTCGAACATCGGGTGTCGTCAGCCGACGGCAAGCGATGCCGCATGATCCTGGTCCAGGGCGTCGGCAAGGCCGATTTCATTCGCGGATCCCAGTCGTAACCCATCGCGCTCCCGCGCGAGGGAGACATCGATCACAGCACGAGAATGACATTTCATGAAATATATTGGTGCCCTCTCCGCCCTGCTGCTCACCGTCTCTGCATCCGCTGCGATGGCGCAGCAGCCCTATCCCAACAAGCCCGTCCGGGTGATCGTGCCTTATGCGGCGGGCGGTTCGAGCAGCATCTTCACGCGCGCCGTCACCGACAAGCTCGCTGAAAGGCTCGGTCAGTCATTCGTCATCGACAATCGCGGCGGCGCCGGCGGCAATATCGGTGTCGATGTGATCGCGAAGGCGCCGCCTGATGGCTATACGATCGGGCTGGGTGTGATCGCGACACAGGCCATCAATCCGCACATCTATCCGCGCATGCCCTACAATCCGCTGACGGATTTCGAGCCGATCGCCTATCTGGCGGGGACGCCGAATGTCATGGCTGTGAACCCGACGACGGTGAAGGCCAAAACGGTTGCGGAATTCATCGTGGAAGCGAAAGCGTCCAAGCGCCAGTTCGCCATGGCGTCGTCAGGCGTCGGCACGTCGATCCATCTCGCGGGCGAAATGTTCAAGCTCGCCACCGGCGCGCCGATGACGCATGTGCCTTATCGCGGCTCCGCGCAAGCCATCACGGATCTGGTCGCGGGGCAGGTGGATATCGATTTCGATAATTTCCCCTCCTGCATCGAGCAGGTGAAGGCGGGCAATCTGCGCGCACTCGCCGTGACATCCGCGACGCGGGCTCCGCAACTCCCCGACGTGCCGACACTGCAGGAGAGCGGCCTCAAAGGTTTCGATGTCACCGGATGGTTCGCGCTATTCGCGCCGAAAGGCACCCCGCGTGAAATCGTCATGAAGCTGAATACCGAGATCAACCAGATCCTTCAGACGAAGGAAGTGCAGGACCAGTTCGCTGTGTTCGGTGGCGACATTCGTCTCATGACGCCGGAGCAACTGGGCGAGTTCGTCAAGACCGAGCACGAGAAATGGGGGCGCGTGGTCAAAGAAGCGGGTGTGAAGATCGAATGAGCCGACGCGCGACGCTCATCGGTCATCAGCCAGAGTCGGACGGACGACAAATGCCTCATGAATGGGACGCCTATATCGACGCAATGGCATCGGCTCTCGACCTTCGGATCGAACCTGACTGGCTGCCGGCGATCAGGGCCAATGTCGGCGTGATGGCGATGGCTCGTCTTGTCGATGACTTCAAGCTTCCCGATGACTCCGAACCGGCTAGTATCTATGTCGCTTGATGCTGTTTTCACAGCCGACGGAGAATGGCGTCAGGCGTCTGATATCTCTCGTGCCGTGGCCTCCGGGCACACGACGGCACTCGAGGTCGTTGACGCCGCGTTGGCGCGCATTGAGCGTCACAATCCGGTGCTCAACGCCTTCACCGACATCACGGCGGATCGTGCACGCGCCAAAGCGCGTGCACTTGATGGCGCGATCGCAAAAGGCGAGAGCGTTGGCCCGCTGGCCGGCGTCCCCTTTGCGGTCAAGAACCTGTTCGATATCGAAGGTGTCGTGACGCGGGCGGGGTCGAAGATCAATCGCGACGGCCAGCCGGCTGGGCGCGACGCCGCTTTGGTGCAGCGGATGGAAGCGGCAGGGGCTGTGCTCGTCGGCGCGCTGAACATGGGCGAATACGCCTATGACTTCACCGGCGAGAATATCCACGACGGTTCCTCGCGGAATCCGCATGACGTCACACGGATGACCGGCGGTTCGTCGGGCGGCTCGGGTGGTGCAGTCGGCGGCGCGCTTGTGCCGATTGCGCTTGGGTCGGACACCAATGGATCAATCCGGGTCCCTGCGTCCTTCTGTGGCATATTTGGTTTGAAGCCCACTTACGGGCGGCTGTCGCGCGCGCGCACATTTCCGTTCGTGCCGAGCCTCGATCATCTCGGTCCCTTCGCCCGCCGCGTCGAGGATCTCGCCTGCGCCTATGATGCCATGCAAGGTTCGGATCTCGACGACGCAGCCTGCGCTGCACGCCCTGTCGAACACGTGTCGTCGCTGATCGCAAAGGGCATCGACGGATTGCGGATTGCCACGGCCGGCGGATATTTCCAGACCAACCTGACCCCGGAGGCGAAAGAAGCCGTTGCCGCCATCGCAGACGCGCTCGGCGCAACCGCTGTTGCGGAATTTCCCGAGGCCGATCGTGCGAGAGCCGCAGCATTCTTGATCTCCACAGTGGAGGGGGCTTCGCTGCATCTCGATCGCTTGCGCAGTCGCGCCGCGGATTTCGATCCTGCTGTGCGTGACCGGTTGTTCGCGGGCGCCATGGTGCCGGCTGCACTGGTGGACCGGGCCCAGAAATTCCGGCGCTGGTATCGCGACAGGGTCCTGGACGTTTTCCGCGATGTCGATGTGATCGTTGCGCCGGCGACGCCGTTTACTGCGCCGACGCTGGGTCAGGCGACATGCGAACTCGACGGGGTCGAGCGGCCGGTGCGAACCAGTATCGGCCTCCACACGCAGCCGATCTCCTTCATCGGCTTGCCCGTCGTCGTCGTTCCGGTACCGCGCGCGCCGATGCCCATCGGCGTGCAGATCATCACGGCGCCTTGGCGCGAAGATATCGGCCTGCGCGTCGCCTGGCACCTGCAGCAGGCGGGCGCGATCGCAGCGCCACGCGCAAGGGGATCCTAAAATGGATATCGATCTGCCCGAGGTCGTCGCTGAGGTGAGCGCAGCCTTCCAGCGATATGAGCAGGCTTTGACGTCGAACGACGTCGCGGTTCTGGGAGAGCTGTTTCGCGTCGATCCGCGAACGATCCGGTACGGGATCGGGGAAAACCTCTATGGACATGCGGAAATCCAGGCCTTTCGCGGCGCCCGTTCGCCGGTCGGCCTGATGCGCCGTCTCGAGCGGACGGTGATCACTGCTTATGGGCACGATACGGCCGTGGCATCGACGCTGTTCTATCGCGACACCGTTCCCGGCAAAGTGGGGCGCCAGATGCAGACCTGGATCCGCTTTGCCGAGGGCTGGCGCATCGTGGCGGCCTCCGTCAGCCTGATCGACGAGGCCTGACTGCCGTTAGAGCGGGATGATGTCTCGGGGCGGCCGCGTTTCGCATAATCGGGCGGCGGATTTGGGCGATGCTTTGACCTTGCGGGCCTTAGCCCCTATTTTGGGGTACAAATTCCGTATCTTAGCCCCTGAGCCTCCCATGACCGCCTCGCTGAAAGCCATCGACGGATCGGCCGATCTGCCGGTTCTGATGAACGACCTCGCCGCCCGCGCCCGCGTGGCGGCCCGGGCGCTCGCGGTGGCGCCAACGGAGCAGAAAAATCGCGCGCTGGCGGCCATGGAAGCGGCGATCCGGGCCGGATCGGCTTTGATCCTGGCGGCCAATGCCGAGGATGTGGCCGAAGTCCGTGCCAATGGCGCGACATCGGCCTTCATCGACCGGCTGACCCTGACCGACGCGCGGGTGCAGGCGATGGCGGATGGCATCCGTGTCATTCATGACATCACCGACCCTGTCGGCCATGTCTCCGAACGCTGGCAGCGGCCGAATGGCATGACCATCGAGCGCGTGCGGGTGCCGCTCGGCGTCGTCGGCGTGATCTTCGAAAGCCGGCCGAATGTGGCGGCCGATGCCGGCGTGCTGTGCCTGAAGTCGGGCAATGCGGTGATTTTGCGCGGCGGCTCCGACAGCTTCCGCTCCTGCCGCGCCATCCATGAATGCCTCGTGCAGGGCCTGCGCGAAGCGGGCCTGCCGGAAGCGGCGATCTCGCTGGTGCCGACGCGCGACCGCGCGGCGGTGGGGCTGATGCTCACCGGCCTGAATGGCGGCATCGACGTGATCGTGCCGCGCGGTGGCAAGAGCCTGGTGGCGCGCGTCGAGGCGGAAGCGCGCGTGCCGGTGTTCGCGCATCTCGAAGGCGTCAATCACGTCTATGTGGACCGTGGCGCCAAGCTCGATATGGCGAAGGCGATCGTGCTGAATGCGAAAATGCGCCGGCCTGGCGTCTGCGGCGCGACGGAAACGCTGCTGGTGGACAAGGCGGTGGTCGGCACGCATCTGAAGCCGCTGGTCGACATGCTGATCGAGGCCGGCTGCGAAGTGCGCGGCGACGACGCCGTGCAGCAGGCGGATGCGCGCGTGAAGGCTGCGACGGCCGAGGATTGGGACACCGAATACGAAGATGCGATCATTTCCGCGCGCGTGGTCGATGGTCTCGACGATGCGCTGACGCATATCCATGCGCATTCCTCGCATCACACCGATGCGGTGGTGACCGAGGATGATGCGGTGGCGATGCGCTTCCTTAACGAGGTCGATTCGGCCATCGTGCTGCATAACGCCTCGACGCAATTCGCCGATGGCGGCGAGTTCGGCTTTGGCGCCGAGATCGGCATCGCCACCGGCAAATTCCACGCCCGCGGCCCCGTCGGCGCAGAGCAGCTCACGAGCTTCAAATATCGCGTCCACGGCACCGGGCAGACGCGGCCGTGAGTGATCGCCTGCGGGCGCCGCGATCACCGGTCTTCATGCACGGCTTTCCGCCGGTCGCGCCCGGTTTGCGAATCGGGCTGCTCGGCGGATCGTTCAATCCGCCCCATGCCGCCCATCGCGCCGCCACCCTGTTCGCCATGAAGCGGCTGGAGCTGGATTTCGTCTGGTGGCTGGTGTCCCCCGGCAATCCGCTCAAGGATCGCAGCAACCTCCATGACCTGTCCGAGCGCGCCGAGGCGGCGGCGAGGGTAGCCGACCACCCGCGGATCGTGGTGAGCTGTCTCGAAAGCGTCATTGGCACGCGCTATACCGTCGACACCGTCACTTTTCTGCACCGGCGATGCTCGCAAGCACGATTCGTCTGGATCATGGGAGCCGACAATCTCGCCCAGTTTCACCGCTGGGGGCGCTGGCGGCAGATTGCCGGGCTCGTCCCGATTGCCGCCATCGACCGCGCCTCGTCCAATCCGGCATCGCAAGGATGCCGCGCTTTGGCCGCAAGGGCGCCGCACGCTCTGGCGCGTTTTCGTCGTCCGGAGCGCGATTCCAGATCATTGGCCGAGCAGAATCCGCCCGCCTGGACCTTCCTGACTGGCCTGAAGCTGACCATGTCGTCCACCCGGCTGCGGAACCCGGACGGAAGCTGGAAAAGCTGAGTCCCCCTGCAACCACGAGACGTGCTAGTATGGTCGCGTGCTGGACGACTGAGTCCGGCGAACCCATATGCGTATTCGATTCACCGGGCGCCGGATTGGCGGTCCCTCACTGAAAGGAATGGTCACCTGGCCACCTCATCGTCCAAGACTTCAATGTCTAAGACGGGCGCTTCCAAAAAGGCGTCGTCAAAAGCCGCCGCTTCCACCGATAAGAAGGCTTCGGTGAAGTCCGCTTCCGCCAAGAAGGCTCCGGCTGAAAAAGCTGCGGCCGACAAGGCTCCGAAGAAGGCACCAGCCAAAAAGGCTGCTGTGCCGAAAAAGGCCGCCGCTCCGAAAGCTGCCAAGGCGAAGTCCGAAAAGTCCACCGTCGCCAAGGCCGTGATCGCCAAGAAGGCCGCGCCGAAGAAGGCTGCTGCCGCCGAGGCCGTGCGTGACAGCGCTGCGGAGACTCTGAAGCTGGTGCTGGGCCGCCTCGAGGACATGAAGGCGGAAGAGACCGTCACCATCGACCTGCGCGGCAAGTCGGCATTTTCGGACTATCTGGTGGTGACGACGGGGCGGTCGAACCGCCATGTCTCCTCGATCGCGGAGAATGTCACGAAGGGCCTGAAGGAAGCCGGGCAGAAGAAGCTGCATGTGGAAGGCATGACCAATGCCGACTGGGTGCTGGTCGACACAGGCGAAGTGATTTTGCATGTGTTCAGGCCGGAAGTCCGCGAATTCTACAACATCGAACGTCTGTGGGCGCAGAACACCCAGGACGAACAGCGGGTGAGTTTGAAGGCCGTCTGAATCTGTAGCCCGGATGGAGCGTAGCGAAATCCGGGACCAGCAAAGTTAACTGAAACGCCGGTCCCCGGATTGCGCTGCGCTCCATCCGGGCTACGGTGATTTCATGCATCTCCTTGTCATTTCCATCGGCAAGCTCAAGCAAGGTCCCGAGCGCGAGCTGGCCGAGCGTTACCGTGAACGGTTCGACGATATCGGCCGCAAGCTCGGTTTCCGCAGCCTGAGTGTTCATGAAATTCCGGAAAGCCGGGCGCGCGACACGGCGACCCGGATGGCCGAGGAAGGGACGGCCATCGCCGCCCTGATCCCGGAAAAAGCGATCCTCGTCACCATGGACGAGCGCGGCTCCAGCATTGATAGCGCCAGCTTCGCGCGCCATCTTGGCAGGGCACGGGACGAATCGGTGTCACATTATGTTTTTGTCATCGGCGGCGCGGACGGACTTTCGCCCGAATTGCGGCGCAAAGCCAAACTCAGCATTGCCTTCGGCTCGGCGACATGGCCGCACCAGATGGTTCGCGTCATGCTTTTGGAACAGATCTACCGGGCTGCCACGATTCTCGCTGGCCACCCCTATCATCGCGTGTAAAGGCGCTTTCGAAACTTTGATGCTGTCGCTGCGGCCCTCTCACCGTGACTTCGGACGACGTGCCACGTCGTTTCCGGCCCTGCTGCTGTCGGCGGGTCTGGCCGGCATCGGCGTGGAATCGGCCAAAGCGCAAACGACGCCGGCAGCTCCGCCACAGCAGGAAGCGGCGGCACCATCGACCGATCTCATTCGCCAGCGTGAGCAGGAATTGCAGGCCGCACGCGAGCAGCAGCAGAAGGCTGCAGAATTGCAGGCCAAGCTGAAGGCCGACATCGCGGCGATCGGCCAGGATCGCGGCAAGCTCAATCAGCAACTGATCGATATCGCGGCGCGTGTGCGCGGCGTCGAAACCAAGATCGACGATGCCGAGGGACGCTTGCGCCCCCTCGATGCGCGCGAGCGCGAAATCCGCACCTCGCTGGATTCGCGGCGCGGTGAAATTGCGGAAGTCCTGGCTGCGCTTCAGCGCGCCGGCCGCCGCGCGCCGCCGGCGCTTCTGGTGCGGCCCGAAGATGCGTTGCAGTCGCTGCGCACCGCGATGCTGCTAGGCTCTGTCGTGCCGGACATGCGCGTGCGTGCTGAAAAGCTCGTTGCCGATCTCGGCGAGCTGGTAAATCTGCGCAAGGCGATCTCGACCGAGCGCGATCAGCTCGCCGTCGATCGCGACAAGCTCAGGGAAGAGCAGACCCGTCTGACCTCCTTCACCGGCGAGCGGCAGCGCCAGCTCGCGGCCGTCGAGAAGGACATCGATGCGGAGAACGCGCGGGCGATCGCGCTGGCGCGGCAGGTCGACAGCCTGCAAGGGCTCGTCGCCAAGATGGAGCAGGAATCCAAGGCGGCGGCCAAGGCGACCCAGACCGCCAACCTGCAAGGTGCGCCGGCCGATCTCGCCAACGGCAAGCCGAATGTCGAAGCGCTGAAGAATGCCGGTCGCATGGCACCGGCGATCGCCTTCGCCTCGGCCAAGGGCATGCTGGCGATGCCGGTGAACGGCATCCGGCTGCGGAACTATGGCGTCGCGGACGGTGTTGGTGGCGCGGAAAAAGGCATCTCGGTGGCCGCGCGTGCGGGTGCACAGGTCACAACCCCGTGTGATGGCTGGGTGGTCTATTCCGGACCCTTCCGCAGCTATGGACAACTCTTGATCCTCAATGCCGGGGGCGGATATCATGTCCTGATCGCCGGGATGGAGCGTATTTCGGTGAACATTGGTCAGTTCGTGCTGGCCGGGGAACCCATCGCGGTGATGGGATCGACATCCCGGATGGCCTCGGTATTCGCGACCAATGCCAGCCAACCGGTTCTGTATATTGAGTTCCGTAAAGACGGCACTCCAATTGATCCTGGCCCCTGGTGGGCCGCTAACGAAGGCGAGAAGGTTCGCGGATGATGCGCAAGACTTCCATAATTCTGCTGAGTGCTGCGACCGGTGCCGCCCTGACGCTGTTCGTCACGCAGCCTCGCGCCGTGTTCATGGGCACGAGCGCCCGCGCCGCCACCTCCGACACCTATCGTCAGCTGAACCTGTTCGGCGATGTGTTCGAGCGCGTCCGCAGCGACTATGTCGAGAAGCCGGACGACAGCAAGATGATCGAATCCGCGATCTCCGGCATGCTCACCGGCCTCGATCCGCATTCCAGCTACATGGACGCCAAGAGCTTCCGTGACATGCAGGTGCAGACCCGCGGTGAATTCGGCGGTCTCGGTATCGAGGTCACCATGGAAGACGGCCTGATCAAGGTGGTGTCGCCGATCGACGATACTCCGGCATCCAAGGCCGGCATCATGGCCAATGACATCATCAGCAATCTCGACGACGAAGCGGTGCAGGGCCTGACCCTGAACCAGGCCGTCGAAAAGATGCGTGGTCCGGTCAACACCAAGATCAAGCTGAAGATCATCCGCAAGGGCGCCGATGCGCCGCTCGACGTCACGCTGGTGCGCGACAATATTCGCGTCCGCTCGGTGCGTGCGCGTGTGGAGTCGGATGACATCGCCTATATCCGCGTCACCACCTTCAACGAGCAGACCACTGAAGGCCTGAAGCGCGAGATCGCGGCGCAGACCGCGGCGATCGGCGCCGACAAGGTGAAGGGCTACATCATCGACCTCCGCAACAATCCGGGCGGCCTGCTGGAAGAAGCGGTCACCGTGTCGGATGCGTTCCTCGATCGCGGCGAGATCGTCTCGACCCGCGGCCGCAATGCCGAGGAAACCCAGCGCCGCACGGCGCATACGGGCGACCTCACCAAGGGCAAGCCGGTGGTGGTGCTGATCAATGGCGGTTCGGCCTCGGCGTCGGAAATCGTCGCCGGCGCATTGCAGGACCACAAGCGCGCGACCATTCTCGGCACGCGCTCGTTCGGCAAGGGCTCGGTGCAGACCATCATCCCGCTCGGTTCGGGCAATGGCGCGCTGCGTCTCACCACGGCGCGCTATTACACGCCGTCGGGCAAGTCGATCCAGGCCAAGGGCATCGTGCCGGATATCGAGATCGTGCAGGACGTGCCGGATGAGCTGAAGTCGCGCACCGACACCAAGGGCGAGGCCTCGCTGCGTGGCCATCTGAAGAACGATGGCGACGAGAAGACCGGTTCGCAGTCCTACGTGCCGCCGGATGCCAAGAACGACAAGGCGCTGAAGGCTGCTGCGGATCTGCTGCACGGCATCAAGGTGACCTCGAATGCCGCGGTCACCCAGCCGGAAGTGAAGGCTGCGCAGGGCGAGAAGCCGGCTGGTGACAAGCCTGCCAATGAGAACAAGGCTGGCGACAAGCCCGCCGAGACCTCGGGCAACAAGCCGGCGGCGAAGTAAAGCCGATAGGATAAGAAGAAGGGCGGCCTCTGGGGGCCGCCCTTTTTGTTTGAGGAACTGTGCCGTAGGGCGGATTAGCGAAGCGTAATCCGCCGGCCGAGTTAGCGGCTGAAACTCCGCGGCGGATTACGGCTTCGCCTAATCCGTCCTACGGTCGGGGCCTACTTGAACGCGATCGATCCTGCGACCTTCTCGATCGCCGGGCGCAGTTCGCTGTTGCGATCCGCCGCGAAGAACGACACCAACCGCACGAAATGCCCTTTCGGGCCAGTCGCAAAATACTGCACGAACCGCTTGTTCTCGCCGGCCTTGCCTTCCAGCAACACGCCGTCGCTGCTGCCGCCGAACGAGACTTTCTTTTCGGTGTCGATCTCAGCGGATTCCATTTCCCGCGTCTGCTTCAGCAGCGTCTTCGCAACGACGGCGGGATCGATGCCGGTCACCGGTCCGCCACTCACCTGTGACGAGACGATCAGAAGCGGCTGCTCGCCTTTGGGATCGACATTCTTCTCGCCCACGGTCATGGCCACGCCGGTGCCGCCCATCGTGTCGAGTACGCGGAACGGCGCCGATGGCGCCACCTTGAACGGCAGGCTTGCCAGCTTGTCGCTTTCGGACGGTGGTGCACCGAGCGACACTGTCTTCAGCATCGCCTTGATGGCGGCATCGTCGAGTTTTGCGGCCGGCATGGCCTGCACCGTGATCATCACCGTGCGGCTGCCCTGCGCCAGTGCGACCCATTTGGCGAGTTTGGTGCCGGCAGCCGTCTGCGTGCCGCTGGCGAGGAAAGCCTCGCCCGATGCGGTCGGCACCTTGTCCAGCGTCGCGACATCGATGCCCTTCTGCTTGAAGCCGGCGCGCACCGTGTCGAGATTGCCGAACAGCGCGGAGAGCTGTGGCCAGGCTTCCGGTGGCAGTTCGGCGATCAGGATACTGGATTTGGTTTTCTCGTCGGCAAAGCCGGCAAAATCCTTGGCGGGCGCAAAGCCGGCTGGGGGCGTCATGGTCACCGTGGTGCCGTTCACGCGCTGCGGTGTCTGTGCGGCGGCATCAAGCGGCATCAAGCCGCAGGCTGCGAGGCAGGAGAGAACGACAACGGTTCGGCGGATGGCATTTGCGCTCATCATCTTTCCTTCGTTTCAAATGTCAGTGCGTGGTTGTCGCCCTGAACACCGATGCGGTTCTGTTGTCATACAAAAAAGCCTGCCGTCATTTGATGACGACAGGCTCTTTTACTCTACGCTTACTCAACGCTACTCGAACGCAACGCTACTGAACCTGGAAGATCAGAAACGCGATACGCTGTTCTTCTTACATCACCTCGGCGACGACCTTGCCGACGCCGCGGCTGGTCAGCCCGATGGCGCTGGCTGCGCCCTTGGACAGATCGAGCACGCGGCCTTTGATGAACGGGCCACGGTCATTGACGGTGACGACGACGCTGCGGCCGCCATGGGTCACGCGCAGCTTGGTGCCGAATGGCAGCGAACGATGCGCGGCAGTCATGGCATTCTGGTTGAAGCGTGCGCCGGAAGCGGTCTTGTTGCCGGCTTCGTTGCCATAGAACGATGCCACGCCGGAGAAGCTGCGACCGCCGGTGCGGACGGGGGCGGCAACCTCCGGCAGGAACGGGCCGATCGACGCATTGGCTTCGAATGGGTTGGTCTCCGCCGCAGACTTCTTGGCGACGTGATGATGGTGATGCTTGTGGTGATGGCGGTGCTTGGACTTGGCCGAAGCTTCCGAAACCGTTCCCCCAAGAGCGACACTGGCGGCAATCAGAGCGACCGCCATGCGCGGCTGGGCAACCAGACCCAGCGCCGACTTTCCGTAACGCAGCATAAATCTTAGTCCTCAGACAGTATTGCCACAAATGTGGCAAGTGGACCCCCGTCCCAATTCGACTGGAGCTGCGTTTGACGACGTATTGAGGCGTAAACTAGGCAAACAATTCGTTCCGTTTCACGTTGAAATATCTTGTGATGGAACAGATCATGGCTAACGATAGCCGTTAATGATTTTTTAACTGAAGTGATTACGTTCAATTACTTGGCTATACTGTATATCCAAGTGATAGTTGGGCCAAAGAAGAATTCGTTAAGTAATTGTGAATGCGCTGTCATGCAGCCGGACGGATGCGAGGCGTCCGGGCCTTGGGCGGACTGGGCGACCGGCAGGCCCGTTGCTGCACACCGCCATGTGAATTGCCATGGCCGCAGAAATCGACTCACCTGCCGCAATGCGGAATTCAGATCCCGCGATTTTCAAGTGCGCCGAAACACGCCACGTCGACCCCTGAAATTTCGTCGCGCGGTTCTCTGAAACGATTCTTCGCTGTTGCCTGCGACAAGGCATCATCAAACGCTTTCGTCGCGTTGCATGGCCGTGCGCGCCATGCTAGCAAAGCCGCGATTTGAACGGGCGGGGGCGCTCTGCCGCTGCCTGAAGAATCGAAGTCCCGCTTGAATTCCAAGGACTTGGACCGCCAGGCGCCACCTTTTCGGCGATGGTTTTCCCCTTGCGAATTTGACAGCCTGAAGAGCACAATTCGTGGCAGCAGAAGATCCGTCGGTTTCGGGAGTGTCCGGTCGTTACGCAACAGCCCTGTTCGAGCTGGCGCGCGACGAAAAATCCGTCGATGCGGTGAAGGCCGATCTCGACAAGTTTGCAGCACTGCTCAACGAGAGCGCGGACCTCGCCCGCCTCGTTCGCAGTCCGGTGTTCACCGCCGATGACCAGCGCAAGGCGCTGGGCGCGGTGCTCGCCAAGGCCGGTATTTCCGGCGTGACAGCCAATCTCCTCAACGTCCTGGTCGCGAACCGTCGCCTGTTCGCCGTCTCGGACGTGATCCGCGCGTTCAATGCGCTGGTCGCGAAGTTCAAGGGTGAAGCCACCGCCGACGTCACCGTCGCCGAGCCGCTCTCGGACAAGAATCTCGACGCCTTGAAGGCCGCACTGAAGTCAGTGACCGGCAAGGATGTCGCGCTCAACGTGAAGGTCGATCCGTCCATCATCGGCGGGCTTGTCGTTAAACTCGGCAGCCGCATGGTCGATAGCTCGCTTCGCACCAAACTCAACTCGATCAAGCACGCGATGAAAGAGGCAGGCTGATGGACATCCGCGCCGCAGAAATTTCCGCAATCCTCAAGGATCAGATCAAGAATTTCGGCCAGGAAGCCGAGGTTTCTGAAGTCGGCCAGGTGCTGTCCGTCGGTGACGGTATCGCCCGCGTTTACGGTCTCGACAATGTTCAGGCCGGTGAAATGGTCGAGTTCGAGAACGGCACGCGCGGCATGGCGCTGAACCTCGAAACCGACAATGTCGGTGTCGTTATTTTCGGTGCCGACCGTGAAATTAAGGAAGGCCAGACCGTCAAGCGTACCCGCGCCATCGTGGACGCGCCGGTCGGCAAGGGTCTGCTCGGCCGCGTGGTCGATGGTCTCGGCAATCCGATCGACGGCAAGGGCCCGATCCAGGCCGACAAGCGCATGCGCGTCGACGTCAAGGCGCCGGGCATCATTCCGCGCAAGTCGGTGCATGAGCCGATGGCGACCGGCCTGAAGTCGATCGACGCCCTCATCCCGGTCGGCCGTGGCCAGCGCGAGCTGATCATCGGTGACCGTCAGACCGGCAAGACCGCGATCGCCCTCGACACCATCCTGAACCAGAAGTCGCTGAACGGCGCCGGCGCTCCCGAGAGCCAGAAGCTGTATTGCGTCTACGTCGCAGTCGGTCAGAAGCGTTCGACCGTTGCCCAGTTCGTGAAGGTGCTCGAAGAGCAGGGCGCGCTGGAATATTCGGTCGTCGTCGCCGCCACCGCGTCGGACCCGGCTCCGATGCAGTACATCGCGCCGTTCACCGGCTGCACCATCGGCGAGTTCTTCCGCGACAACGGCATGCATGCCGTGATCGTGTATGACGACTTGTCGAAGCAGGCCGTGGCCTACCGCCAGATGTCGCTGCTGCTGCGCCGCCCGCCGGGCCGCGAAGCTTATCCGGGCGACGTGTTCTATCTCCACTCGCGTCTCCTCGAGCGCGCTGCGAAGCTGAACGACGAGCAGGGCAATGGCTCGCTGACCGCTCTGCCGGTCATCGAAACCCAGGCCAACGACGTGTCGGCCTACATCCCGACCAACGTGATTTCGATCACCGACGGTCAGATCTTCCTTGAAACCGACCTGTTCTTCCAGGGCATCCGTCCTGCCGTGAACGTCGGTCTGTC
>NZ_JBIISY010000312.1:0-5934 GCF_044340795.1 Tardiphaga sp. | reverse complement strand
TGAAGAGCCAAGCCAGCCGAGCCGAGGGTCTTCAAACTCGGTGATGGCGCCCCAGATTTTGGACTTGATGTCCTCGTCGTCGTCAACAAAGTCGGACGCGCGAAGATGGTTCTTCACCTCTTCGAGTGAAGGAACCGGCTCTTCCGGCCTCGTGACGACGACCCAGGACATGACGCGATCAGCCGACGATGACGCGGAACTTGCCGGACTTCACGTTGCCGCCCTGAGCGACGACGATCTTCACCCGCGACACAATGGCGATCTTGGTGCTGACCGCCGTGCCACCGGTCGCGTAGAGACGCGCGGCTCCGACTTGGTCCATCACCGGCGCGCGAGGGCGCACAATTTCGGACGCATTCACATCGGTGTCGGTCCAGAGGCTTTCGCCCGTCACTTCGTCAGTGATCGTGAAATCGACGCCGTTAGCGAAGTCGATCTTCTCGTAATGAATGGACTCCAACTCGCCGCGGCATCGGCCGGCCGATGGAAGGTATGCAGTGGCATTGCCGCTGGCATCGGTCGTCACTGTGACTTCGTACATGCGCATGGTCTTCGTTCCTTTGCTGGGAAGGCGGCACGGATGAACGGCACGCCGGGATTGCCCTTCTCAGGGTGGATGAGGCGTTAGCGCGCCAATTTCGTCAGCAGCGGATAGAGATCAGCCTCGGCCGTAGTGCCGTCGCCGTTGGTCAGGACGACCACGCCGCTTTCATCGACTTCGAATGCAACCACCGGAGACCCGGCCTCACCGCGCTCGCCGCGCGGCCCTTGCGGCCCACGCTCGCCCGGATTGCCGCGCTTGCCCTGCATGGCCAGCATCTGCCAGCCGTCGCCAGGACACGGTCCTGGATTGTCTCGCTTTGCGACGAAGGACGCACCGTTGAGCGCAACCACGTCGAAGGCCGCATAGTCATCTCCGGCGGCATGGGTGCCCCGGATGGTGAAAGAAGCGCCGTCTCTTCCATTGACGCCGGCTGCGGCGATGCACTGCCAATCATCATGCGGCGGCGATCGACCGGTGTCTCGCAAGGCTTGATAGGTAGCACCGCCAACCGTGGCGACTTCGCCCTCGTAATAGACACGATCTTCCCACGCCTTGACGATCGGCAACCTGCCTGGCGCGCCGGCCTCGCCGCGCGGACCAGGAGCGCCATCGCTACCATCGCGACCGTCGGCGCCATTGGCGCCAGCAATGCCGCGTTCGCCCTGCTCGCCCTGAGGACCAGGTTCGCCGGCCGGGCCACGCTCGCCCGCCGGTCCTGCCGGAACAGGATTGGCGGCGAAGTATCGGGCCACGGCCGCGTCAATCTCCTGATCGGTTGGAGCAGGCCCCCGTTCGCCGCGCTCACCGTCCGAGCCGCGCTCCCTTGCGGTCCAATAGCGCCATCGACCCCATCAACACCCGCGGCGCCATCGCGGCCGTCGACGCCAGCCGGTCCCTCTCGGCCATCAGCACCTGGAGCGCCATCGCGGCCGTCGACGCCGTCCTTGCCATCACGACCCGGATCGCCATCCTTGACGCGGGCAATGACCTCGTCGACACGACGTTCAAGGGTGGTGAAGCGAAGTTCACGCTCAGCATCGATCCGGCGAACGTCGGAGATGGCTGCTTCGATACGGAGCAGCGACTCTCGCTCAATCCGCCCTGCTACGGCGCCGAGCTCTTCGGCAAGGATGTCAAACGGCGACTGTGCGGGCATATGCTGACCGGAAGGATTGGCGCGCGCGCTCATTGCTTTCTGCGTCTCCTGCCGGATCATCTTCGTCCGCTGTATCGTCATTTGCCGGAGTTGGCGCTGGTGCTGGCTGCGGAGGCTGTAGTTTTTCGCCATAGCTCAGCGGTACGTCTTGCTGCTGAACACGGATTTCGTCGCCGCCCGTAACCGACGGAAGACCTTCGATCGCCCGAGCCTCGTTGATGGTATAGAGCCGGCGCGTGCCGTTGGTCAGCGCTTCAATGCGCTCCTTGAAAGACGAGCGCAGGAGGATGTTGGTGTCGAACTCGAGATACTCGTCGGGCACGCCCTTCAGATTGAAGAGCTGACCAAACGCTTCCTCGATGTGATTCAGCGCGAAGCCGAGACCGGACGCTTTCCACGAAGCCATCAGGGATTCCGTCGAGGCGAACGGAGTGCCCCCGATGCCGAGGATTTGGAGCGGGACCCTGAACGCCAAGGCAATATTCTGCTCGGTCATCTTGAGCATCTCGGCCAGCTGACCGTCGTTGGCGGTAGAGGTGACAGCCTTTGCCTTCAGACCCCACGCCAATATCGGCGTGCCGCCGGCGTTGTCGCCCTTGGTTTGTTCGTCCCATCGCGCGCGCAACTCGGTTGTCTGGTCCTTCGTCAGCTGCTGGTCCGTCTCCAACATGAACGAAGGACGCGCTTGGTTCAGATAGAAAGCGATTTGCTGATTCAGCGCCGCACCTGACATGGCGAGATCGAGCGCCGCGGCCATGATCGGGCCTTCGCCCTTGAGCGGATGTCGCGGCGTGTGTAGGCGAACATGCAGCACGTCACGCGCCGGAATGGGATCGGTGAAGTCGAACCGCTGCTCTGCAATCTCGTTGCCAGACAGGTGGTAGAAGACAGAGCCGTCCTCGGCGATCAGCGGCTTTCCGCTCCGCATGAGGTGCAGTTCCGAAATCTCGTTCCGATCATTGCGAATACCGACCGCGAACGCTTCACCCGAGGCTGAATAGAGATTTCGTGTCAGGTTCAGCAGGAAGTCGGATATCGACTGGTAATCGTTGGGCTTTTTGATGATGCGCGACAGCGCAGAATTCGTCACGCGCTCTCGACCGCCGTTCGCCAAGCTGCGCCAGTGATCGCCTGGGCACATGGCAACGGTCTGCGAATAGGCAGACTGACACGCCTCGACCATCGCACTGCGCTCGCCGTATGGCTTAAGCGAATAGCCTGATTGCCACCAGTTCAGCAGCCTGCCAGGGCCGGCGCCAAGCACGCCGTCCGCAAGGTAATAGGGACCGGGCCGATACTGGCCTTCGGTCCCCTTACCGAGGATGTTGCTGAAGATCGTCGAGAGCCAGTTCGCCATCAGCGGGTCTTGTAATCCACGCCCTTGGCGTCAGCTGTGGCTTCACGGCTTTGGCCGAACCGACCTTCCTTCATGGCGTCCAGATCGGCCTGGGTCGGATAGGGAGCGTCATGGGATGGGGCTGGTTTGGCGCCGGTTGCGCCGGACTTCGCAGAGGCGGCCGCGGCCTTCTTATCGGCCTCTGCCTTTGCTTCGGCCTCACGCTTGGCCTTTTCGTCGGCCTTGGTCTTGGCCTCCGCATCCTTGCGGGCAGCCTCATCAGCGGCTTTCTTCGCCTTCTCGTCGTCGGTCTGATTGCTCATGGTGAGCTCCACTCGTTCAGGGATGGAGGTGAGGCGCGAACGCCTCACCCGTTGGTCGCGCCGGCAGGCTTACGGATTGCCGGGCGAATAGGACCAGTCGGCGCCGTCGATCCACTGCACCATGCCGGCGCGGCGCATCGCCCAGGTCACATCCATCAGCATGCGCAGGGCCATGCTGGCGGTCTGGAACATGGAGATGACCGGCGCCGCCACAACGTTCGGCGAACCGGCCGAGCTGATCTGCTGCGGCGAGGTGTCTTCCGCGTGGATGACCGCCTGCTCGCTCACGTCGAACTCCGGCTGATCCTGGATCGCCGTCGCGAAGTCCGCAGCGTCGATCATGATCAGGCGACCTGCCGGCACGTTCAGCGACGAGATTGGCGTGATGCCCGAGTCCGTGAGGATCTGACGCATCGAACCCATCTTGTCGTCCGGACCAGGCACGAAGCTCAGCTTGCGGGCTTCGCGCTTGTTCATCAGGAGAACGAGGTTGCGACCGGCCTTGGCCGTATCGAACGGAGCGGCCAGGGTATCGATGTCCTGCATGATCGCCGCCCAGCCACCGTCAGACGACGCAGTCAGCGCCGAGACACCGTTGAGCAGGCCGGCCGGTCGGGTCGTGGACCCCGCCGTCGCATCGATCAGCAGCGTGTCGATGGTGTCAGCGGTGTCGCCCCGGATTTCCTGACGCAGCAGACCTTCAATCTGCGGGTTCGAATACTTCGCCAGTTCCTTGGTGAAGTACGAGATGACACCCATCTTGTGCGGGCTGAGCGTGGCGGAGGTCAGACCGAAGCGGCGAACCGGGATCGGGGCGCCTTCGGCGACGAACGAACCGCTGATCGACGGCGTCGCGGCGCGAGCCGGGATCTTGATCTGACCGCGGCCGGGGCCGAACTGCAGATTGGTGCCCATGGCCGCGAGGCGCGGATAGAACGAGATATCGCGCAGCGTTTCCATGAACGCCACTGTCTCGGTCTCGACCAGTTCGGCGGCCCATCCGGTGACGGTCGTCTTGGCCGGATCGACGGCCGCGCGAACCAAGATGTTGGTCGCTTCGTGGTCGCGGTAGCGCTCTTCGAGGATGGAGATCGGATCGCGCTGCGTGACCTGCGCCAGCAGGCAGCACACGGCCTGGCGGATGATGAGATCGCCGGGCTTGGGCTCACGTTCTTTGACGCCGAGCGGCTTGCGGATCGCCGGCGCGCCGGGCTTCGCAGGCACGGACGAGGCAGCGGCGCCGGTGGCGAGCGACTTCTCGGCCTTCTTGAGCGAGTCGAGACGCAGCTGGCGCTCATTCATGACGCCTTCGAGGGTCTCACCCTCTTCGATGTCATAATCGTCCTGGCTGATGTGGTTCTGATACGCATCGCGAGCGACGGTATAGGCGGCCTGCGCATCCTCGATGCGCTGAGCGAGGGTCTTCATGGCTGGTGCTTTCTTCTGGATGGGGGGATGTGATGCGGCGTGCTCGCCGGGGGTAGACATGTCCCGCCTCACTCCGGCTTGCTCGCCAAAGGCCAAGGACAAGGTTTCGTCAGACACATGCAGCGACTTCGCGATCTGAAGAGCTGCAGGATTTGCGGGAACAGACACGAGGGAGCATTCGATGAGCTCCTGCTCGGTATACTTCTGGCCGGCGTAGGGCTTTTCCGGATCGATCGGCTCCGACTTCTTCGGGATGAAGCCGACGGACACGGCGCGCAGGACGCCCTGCTCCAAAAGGCCGATGAGTTCGTCGATGCGCTCGCTCGTGCCGCGTGCGGCCGGGACCAGCTTCGCGATGAGCTTCCCACCCTCGACACGGATATTCGTCCAGTTGCCAATCGGGAATGAATTGGAATGACCGAAAAGCGCGATCGGGTTCTTCTTGAACCACTTGAGATCCCATCCCTTGGGATCGATGCTGTCGCCATAACGGTCGACCGTGGCGTCGGAAAGCACGAATTCGAGATTGCCGGCCCCCTCGGTGGAGACCTTGCGCAGGATGGTCATGTTGAGATTTCCTCTTCGCTCAGCCGAGCATGCCGCCAACCTCAAGGACGACCTTCGCGCGATCGCGAGACTTGAGGCCTTCGGCCATGGTGAGAGCGACTGCAGGGTCAATCCTGAATCGCGCCTTGTCTTTATCGAGCTTGCGGTTGCCGGCCGGGTCCATGGTCGCGATGGCGTTGGCCATCGTCCATGTCAGGACCGGGTTGGAAGGATGGATCAGCTTGCGATTGATGACATCCAGCTCGAGCGCGTCGATGGCCGGAGCCATGTCCTTGAAGCCTTGCCCCCACGGGATGAGACGTAGACCGGAGCCGACCTTGCCCTCGCTGCCTTTGTCTTCCCAAGCCTGCAGGCCGATGCGGTCGAACTCACGGAGAAGATCCGCGATACGCCAACGGTCGTAAGCCAGGCCGAGAACCGTATACTCGCTGACGAGCTCGGCGATCTTCAGTGCCACGACCGCAGGGTCGATCGACCGTCCCGGCGACGCCAGCAAATAGCCTTCCTTGTGCCACTGCCCGTAACGGTTATTGCCGGAGCCGAAATCGCGATCGCTATGCTCGCGGAGAAGATCCTCAGG
>NZ_JBIISY010000076.1:0-26116 GCF_044340795.1 Tardiphaga sp. | reverse complement strand
GGCCTGTTTCTCGCGGCCCTGGTCACGCTCGTCGCCGGCTCCACGCTCGGCTGGCGCGGCATGTTCTTCCTCGGCATCCTCCCGGCGCTGCTGATCGCCTACTTGCGCATCAGCATTCCCGAACCGAAGCGCAAATCCGCGCACGATCTGCCAAAGCCGTCCTTCACCGCGCTGTTCAGCAAGGATCATGCGCGCACCACCTGGACTGCCGCGGCGCTGTTGTCCTGCATCATCTTCGGCCTGTGGTCGTCGAACTACTGGGCGCCGACGGCGATCATCACCAAACTCACCGCGGCCGGATCGACGCCCGTCGCCGCGCAGCAGATGGGCGCGATCTCCGGCCTCATCACCAATGTCGGCACGCTGATCGGCTGCCTCGTCGTGCCCTGGATCACCATGCGCTTCGCCAGCCGCCGCCGCACCGCCGTGCTGTTCTTTCTCGGCGCGCTGGTCTCCGTGGTGGTGAGCTATCAGATCGCGCTGGCCTGGCTCGACAGCCTCACGCTGTTCCTGGTGCTGCTGCCGATCCTCGGCTTCTTCACCAATGGCGTGTTCGGCCTGTTCACCATCTGGCTGCCCGAGATGTTTCCCTCGACCTTGCGCGGCGCCGGTTCAGGCTTTGCATTTTCCTTCGGCCGCATTCTCGGCGCCGCCGGCCCGACCCTGATCGGCGCACTGTCGGCTGCGACCGGCAGCTATCCGCTGGCGATCTCGCTGCTGTCGGCGATCTATCTCGTCGGCCTGCCATTCATCGCACTGGCGCCGGAAACGGCGAACAGGCCGCTGATGGAGTAGGGCGCGTAACGTGCACGATGTTCGCCGTCGTTTACTGGATCGCCCGGTCAAGCCGGGCGATGACAATTGAGCCCGACACCCGGCATCATTCCCGTCTCCACATGTCAAACAGCCACGTCCTGGAAAATTTCTCGCGCGCACGCGCCGTCCTTGTCGCGTTCGCGGCGCGAAGTGGACTTCCCTGGTTTCCCCCTCGGAAGATGAGGGGAATGACGCGCCAAGAAGCGCAATTTGGGTAGTCCATGCGATGTGCTCGGGCTGAAACGTCAGCCTCCACCCATCGCAACGCCTCTCGGCGCGCCATCACGGGATTTTGGGCTGGAGGACCGCTATGTCGCACACCGGCACGTCCCTTACTCCTTGCCGTAGCAAGTTTCCGAGCCGCTGATCCCGGCGGTTTCCCGCCGTTCGCCTGTGCCGTCGCAGCCGAACTATCGGCGCCCCCTCATAGTGGGGAGGTTCGGTGGCCCCCGGCCTCCCGAGTCCTGCTTGCGAGGCAGGCCGCGGGCTCCGTATCCTGCTCCACCACTCAAGACGCCCTCGAGAAGCGCCCCTCGTGAACAGGACGGGGAGAGGATAGGGCGTGTTAGGAATTTTGTCAATTCTTCGTTTGCGAGTGCGAGGAGGGCTCCATCAAATAATAAAGTCCGAGGTCAGCAGAACAAGCCAGTTCAACTAAATAGCATTTACGAGTGTTGCGGTGCCTAGTCTGAATCGTAGTAAGTTCTTCTAGGCAGAAATTTCGGCTGCTTTCACGACTCAAAAAAAATGGGGTGCATATGACCAAAGCCCTTTACGTGGCCTACCTTACTGGCGTTGCGGGGCAGAGTATCGGTCTCTTTTATATCGGTGGAGGAGTTCTAGCGGGGGTCGATGTCGCGACGATGCAATATAGCGGCTCATACACAACAAATCCCGACGGGAGTTTAGAAGGAGTCGTCGAGTATGTTTTGCCCGCTGGAGTCTCGCTTATTACCGGTGCACCGGCTGGTGTTGCTCCGACTCGAATCTCGACTAGTTTGAAATTCCCAGCAGACTTTGCCGATGGGCGCGTGATTACGATTGAAACTCCGCTCGGACCTGTGAATGCCAAATTTGAGAAACTGAAGGATATTACCGAATGAGCTGTCCTGATGGTTTTTGGTGTATGCAGTTTAAGGACTGGCTCAACGTAGCGATCCTCGTGATGACTGCCATTGCGATCGTTTTAGGTCCTATCGTTGCGGTGCAGCTTACACTTCGTTTCGAAGTTTCTCGAGAAAAGCTCAGGCGAAAATACAACACTTTTCATGCTTTGATGAAAACAAGGCGTGCTACGTTGTCATTGGATCATGTGAGCTCATTGAATGTCATTCAGACGGAGTTTCACGATGATGAAAAAGTTATCGCAGCTTACAAAAAGTACATTGATAACCTCGGTGGTCCTCCGTTGCCTCCCGGATCAAACGATGAATCTATCCGTCGATTTGTCGATCAGCGCGACGATGTCTTCAACGAGCTGATGTTTGAGATTGGGCGGCACCTTGGCTTCGCTCTCGATAAAAGGGAGTTAGCCAAGTATTCATATGCGCCTCAAGGTTGGGTAAACATGGAGGCCGAGCAAAATGCCATTCGTCAGCTCGCTGTCGAATTATTGTTGGGTAAGAGAGCCCTGCCGATCTCGCCTTTTCAACCCGATCCAGCGGCGGCGAAATTTCCTCCTCCACCTCATACTGCTTCGTCGAGTCCTGCTGGGACGTAAGAGTTTTTATCGATGAGGATTGTTAGTCAGCGGTGTGGGGGGCTACTCCCCATACCCCACACTCCAGCTCACCAGCACCGGCTTCACCGCCAGCAGCTTTGCGTCCGATGACGACAGCTTCTTCTCGCCGATCAGTCCCGCATGTTTCTTCGCGTCCAGCGCCATGCCGGGCGAGAAGCGGAGCGTCATGCCGCAGCCGCCGGGGAGGCTGGCGAGCTTGCCCTTGAGATCGACGACATAGCCGCCATAGTCCCATTCAAAGCCGTTCAGCCTGAACGGCTGGCCATTGATCTTCGCGACCTCGTCCAGCGTCATGCCGATGCGGATGCCTTCGGGGCCGGTCCAGGTCGACGGCGTCTTCACGCTCGCGGCCGAGAGACCGCTGCGCTTTTTGTCGTCATGCCATGTCACCTCCAAGCGCCTGGCCGGCTCCGAGCGATAGAGCACGCTGGCCTCGAAGGTCTCGCCCTCGGCGCCATCGACTTTCTGGATCGCCACGACCTGCGCACCAAACGCCTGCTGCAATCTTGCGTGCGATGACTCCTTCGCGAACGGGCCACTGCAAGCGATGGTCAGCGGCGGCGTGGCTGCGGGCTGTAGGGCTGGCTGTTGTGCTTGCGCGGATGTGAGGAAGGCGAGGACGAGGGCAGCGGATAGAGCGGTGGTGCGAAACGACATCGATGGGTCCCCGAAGTGGTATTTGCATCTGTCGCGCAAAGCGGTGCGCATGTTCAATTCAGACCATCATCATCGCGCGCTTTCGGGCAGTCTGCGCGTCAGTCGGGTTCGCTGCCGATGGGGAACAGCGAGCGCCACGGCGGGTGCGGAGGGTTCAGCCCCCGCCCGCCGTGGTCGCGCGATGTTGTGAAACGGAACCCATGGCTCCCATGCCGTGTCGCGTAGCCAGCGTGCTGCCGATGCAGTAACCTGTCCGCGTCCGATGGTCATCGCGGCAGGGGATTCATGGACGTCGATCATATCGCGCGGGCGCAGTTGCTCGAAGGGATCGAGGCGCTGGCCGGTGCACGCAGCATGGATGCGATCGTCGATGTCGTGCGCCGCTATGCCCGCGATATCGCCGGCGCCGACGGCATCACCGTGATCCTGCGCGATGGCGACTTCTGCCACTATGTGGCGGAAGATGCGGTGGGGCCGCTCTGGGTCGGCGGCATCTTTCCGATGGGCGACTGCGTTTCGGGCTGGGCGATGCTGAAGCGCGAGACCGTTGTGATCCCCGACATCTATCTCGATACGCGCGTGCCGCATGAAGTGTATCGGCCGACCTTCGTGCGCAGCATGGTGATGACGCCGGTGGGCGCGCCCGACGTGACCGCGGCGATCGGCGCCTATTGGGCGGAGATGTGGACGCCGTCGGAAGCGACCGTCGAGCGGCTGGAGACGCTGGCGCGCTGCGCGGCGATCGCCTTCGAACATGTGCGGCTGCTCGGCATGCTGCATGAGTCCAACCAGTCGCTGGAGCAGCGCGTCGATGCGCGCACCGCGGAGCTGCAGCAGCAGATCGACGAGCGCGACCGGCTGGAGGACACGCTGCGGCAGATGCAGCGGCTGGAGGCCGTCGGCCAGCTCACCTCGGGCGTGGCGCATGATTTCAACAATCTGCTCACGGTCATTCTCGGCAATCTCGAATTCCTGCAGCGCGACAGCAGCCATGCCGGCGATCCGAAATTCGGCCGCCGCGTCGCCAACATGAAAGCGGCGGCGGAGCGTGGCGCCAAGCTGACGGCGCAGCTGCTTGCCTTTTCGCGCCGGCAGCGGCTGGAAGCCAAACCGATCGATCTCAACGAGAGCGTCTCCAACATGCAGGACCTGCTGCGTTCCTCCATGGGCGGCAGCGTGCAGCTGGAGCTGGTGCTGCATCCGCAGCTGTGGCCGGCAATGGTCGACCAGACCCAGCTCGAACTGGTGATCCTCAACCTGGCGATCAATGCGCGCGATGCGATGCAGGTCGGCGGGGCGCTGGCGATCGAGACGGCGAATGCCGTGGTCGGCGCGCCCGAGCGGCCGGAGGAGCCGGCGGCGGGCGACTATGTCGTGGTGTCGGTGGCCGATACCGGCACCGGCATGTCCGACGCCGTGCTGACGCGGGCCTTCGAGCCGTTCTTCACCACGAAGGAAGTCGGCAAGGGCTCCGGGCTCGGCCTCGCGCAGGTCTATGGCTTTGCCAAGCAGTCCGGCGGCGGCGTGCGCATCGAGACGCGGATCGGCGAAGGCACGGTGGTGAAGGTCTATCTGCCGCGCGTGGTCGAGACCGCGCAGGCGGCGGCGCCTGTGGATGTCGCGGCCGCGCATGAACTGGTGCCAGGCTCGAAGCGCGTGCTTGTCATCGACGACGACAGCGCCGTGCGCGAGATCACGGTGTCGCTGCTGCAGCGCATGGGCTGCAGCGTGCAGGACGCCGGCAGCGGCGGCGCCGGGCTCGACCTGCTGGCGCGCTCGGATGCGGCATTCGACCTGGTGGTGCTGGATTATGCGATGCCGGGGATGAACGGTGCCGATGTGGCGCGCGCCATCGCCAAGGAATTTCCGACGCTGCCGGTGCTGTTCGTGACGGGCTATGCGGATCTCACCGCGCTGCGCGACATCGGCGAGGAGCGGATTGCGCAGAAGCCGTTCCATCAGCCGGATTTTGCGGCGAAGGTGAAGCGGCTGCTGGGCGTGGAGGCTGGCGGCAGCAATGTGGTGGCGCTGCGGCGGTGAGCGCTGCTATGCGGCGCGGGTCTGTGCGACCAGGGTGATGCCCAGTGCTTGCAGCACTTTAAGCACCGTCGCAAATTCAGGCTTCGCATCGCCGCCTAGTGCGCGATAGAGATTCTCACGCGATAGGCCCGTCTTCTCGGCGACATCCGTCATGCCTTGAGCGCGGGCGGCATTGCCGATCGCCTTTGCAATCAACGCAGGGTCTTCTGATTCAAATGCCCCGGTGAGATAGGTTGCGATCATCTCTGGGCTGTCGAGATACTCAGCCGCGTCGTAGAATTTCACGTTTGTCATGCTCTATCCTTCCATCCGCGCGCTAGCATTTTGGCGGTGGCAATGTCCTTGCGCTGAGAGCTTTTGTCGCCGCCGCAAAGCAGCAATATCAACTCTTCTCCGCGACGCGAGAAATACAGACGATAACCTGGGCCATAATGGATGCGCATCTCGCTGACGCCGTCGCCGACTGGCGCAACGTCGCCTGGATTTCCATCCTCGAGCCGGTCGATCCGTAACATGATACGCATACGGGCTTGGCGATCCCGCAGATCACCTAGCCAAACCGAGAATTCATCAGTCTCCTTGATGATCGGCATCTGTAGTTTATACGCTACAGACGCGTTTTCGTCAACGAGCGGCCGCTAACTCACTTCTTCTTCCACCCACCCCGACGCCCGGGCGCTCCGGCGCTTGACCGCGGCGCTGGTCCGAATTCCGGACCTGACTCCCGCGAATTGGTCGGCTGGAAGATCTTGCTCTCCATGCCTGGACCCATTTCATCCAGCGTCGGTTTTCGCGCCTTGCTGGCGAATTTTCCGCGGGCCTTGCCTTGCGCGGCCTTGTCGAGCTGCGCCGGCAGGTTGGCGGCGCTGCCGTATTTCTTCTCGCCTTTATACGCCCCACCGCGCGCGGCGACGCCGCGTTGCTTGATGGTGGGATCGTCGACGACGGCAAGCTCGGTGGCGCGCAGGCGTTTCACTTCATCGCGCAGGCGGGCGGCTTCCTCGAAATTCAGATCGGCCGCGGCCTCGCGCATCCGCACTTCGAGATCGGCAAGCACTGCCTCGAAATTATGGCCGATGGCGATGGCGTCGTCGGCCATGCCGCCACCACCGATATCGACCAGCACGCGATCGCCCTCATAGACGGAGCCGAGAATATCGCCGATCGACTTCTTGACGCTTTCCGGCGTGATGCCGTTGGCGACATTGTATTCGACCTGCTTTTCACGACGGCGCGTGGTTTCCGCCATCGCGCGCTCCATCGAGCCAGTGATCTGATCGGCATAGAGGATCACACGGCCATCGACGTTACGCGCGGCGCGGCCGATGGTCTGGATGAGCGATGTTTCCGAACGGAGGAAGCCTTCCTTGTCGGCATCGAGAATGGCGACGAGGGCACATTCGGGAATGTCGAGACCTTCGCGCAGCAGGTTGATGCCGACCAGCGCATCGAAGGCGCCGAGGCGGAGATCGCGGATGATCTCGATGCGCTCGATGGTGTCGATGTCGCTGTGCATGTAGCGCACGCGGATGCCCTGTTCGTGCAGGAACTCGGTGAGGTCTTCCGCCATGCGTTTGGTGAGCACGGTGATCAGCGAGCGATAGCCCGCGGCCGATGTGGCGCGGACTTCGCCGAGGAGATCATCCACCTGGGTGCGGGCCGGGCGGATATCGACGGGCGGATCGATCAGGCCGGTGGGGCGGATGACCTGCTCGGCAAACACGCCGCCGCTTTCCTGCAACTCCCAGCCCGACGGCGTCGCCGACACCGCGACGGTCTGCGGGCGCATCATGTCCCATTCTTCGAAACGAAGCGGGCGGTTGTCCATGCAGGAGGGCAGGCGGAAACCGTATTCCGCCAGCGTCGCCTTGCGCCGGAAGTCGCCTTTGAACATGCCGCCGATCTGCGGCACGGTGACATGGCTCTCGTCGGCGAAGACGAGGGCATTGTCGGGGACATATTCGAACAGGGTCGGTGGCGGCTCGCCGGGGCGACGGCCGGTGAGATAGCGCGAATAGTTCTCGATGCCGGCGCAGGAGCCGGTGGCTTCCATCATTTCGAGATCGAAGGTGGTGCGCTGTTCGAGGCGCTGGGCTTCGAGCAGGCGGCCCTGATTGTGCAGCTGTTCGAGCCGCCACTTCAGTTCGTCCTTGATGGACTTCATGGCCTGGATCAGCGTCGGCCGCGGTGTGACGTAATGCGAATTCGCATAGATCTTCACGAATTCAAGCTCGTCCTGCTTGTGGCCGGTGAGCGGGTCGAATTCCTCGATGCTCTCGACGGTGTCGCCGAACAGGTTCACGCGCCAGGCGCGGTCTTCGTAATGCGCCGGGAAGATGTCGATGACATCGCCGCGGACGCGAAACGTGCCACGGGTGAAGTCGTGCTGGGTGCGCTTGTATTGCAGTGCCACGAGATCGGCGATCAGCTGGCGCTGGTCGATGCGCTCGTTCTTCTTCAGCGCAAAGGTCATCGCCGTATAGGTCTCGACCGAGCCGATACCGTAGATGCAGGACACCGAGGCGACGATGATGACATCGTCGCGCTCCAGCAGCGCGCGCGTCGCGGAGTGGCGCATGCGGTCGATCTGTTCGTTGATCGACGAGTCCTTCTCGATATAGGTGTCGGTGCGGGGGACGTAGGCTTCCGGCTGGTAGTAGTCGTAGTAGCTGACAAAATATTCGACGGCGTTGTCGGGGAAGAAGTTCTTGAACTCGCCATAGAGCTGGGCGGCGAGCGTCTTGTTCGGCGCGAGGATGATGGCCGGGCGCTGCGTCGCCTCGATCACCTTGGCCATCGTGTAGGTCTTGCCGGAGCCGGTGACGCCGAGCAGCACCTGCGTGCGGTCGTTGCGGTCGATGCCTTCGACCAGCTCCTTGATGGCGGTGGGCTGGTCGCCTTTCGGCTCATAGGCGGATTTCAGCTCGAAGCGCACGCCGCCTTCGGACTTGTCCGGGCGCGGCGGGCGATGCGGCGTCCAGACATGGTCGCGGCCGTCCTGCTTGCGGAATTCCGGGCGGCCGTCGCGGATCAGCGCTTCCAGCGCATCGGCGGTCGCCTGCACGCCGAGCGCTTCCATCTTGTTGCGCGGCGGGCGCGCGGTCAGCGCTTCGGCGTCTTCCTCCTCGGTGGTGAAGCCGAGCTGTTTTGCGAGTTCGGGATCCAGTGTCGGGATCGAGGCCGAGGTGTTGTAGTTGGCTTGTGGTGCCTCCTCCAAACCTTTCTGCTCGCTCAGGCGCGGCGCATAGGGCGCGACCACCGGCTGCGGAAAGGGTTGCAGCGGCGTCGGGCGCATGCCCTGATCGCCCTCGAATTTCTTCGGCGTCGATTTGCGCGCGCGATGCACCGCGGCCTCGCCGCCGGAGCGGCGTTCGAAGGAATTGCTCGGCGGCGGCTGCAGGCCGGTGCCCGAGCCCATGCCGGCATCGCCGCGATTGATGGCGGGATTCAGCAGTTCCGCCAGTGCCGGCCCGATCGGCTTCACCTCCGGCCGCCCGGCACCGGGCTTGGCTTTCGGCGTCTTCGTTGATTTTGCGGGCTTTTTCGGAGTGTCGGGTTTCTTCGCCATGGCCGGAATATGGGGCGAGTCCCGGGATGATGAAAGGCCCCGCACCGGCAGAACGCGGCCTTGTCAGCCGGCGGCGATGCCGAACTGTTCCACCGAATAGCTGTAGCGCTGATCCGATGGCATCGCCGCATAGGCGGTCATGGTGCCGGCCTCGTAGCGGAAGTGCCAGGTCTGCTCGATCGCCGGTGTCGCCCGGGCAAAGCCGGCGGGATCGAGCAGCGCGAGATTGGCGCGATGATCGGGATCGCGGACGGATGTGTAGCGGATCAGCTGCGCATCGAGGCCGCGTGCCCGGGCGGCGAAATCCTGGCACGCGGTGTAGTCGGTCGGATCGCTCCAGGCGGAGGCATGCGCCACAAAGGGTTTGGCGGTGAGATCGAGCGCGCGGGTGATGGTCAGCGGCACGGTGAAGGCCGAATGCTCGACCGTGTTGCTCGGCGGCGTGAAGCCGGGGGAGCGCGAGAAGAACAGCAGCCGCCAATAGGCCGTCTCCGCAACGGCCGTGGTGATCTCCTCCGATGCGTAGAAGATGCCCGGCCGTTCGCGCGCACGGCGAAAGCGCGAGGATTTTGCGTAGCCGTAGCGGAACGGTGTGGCGAGCAGGTAGTGCAGGTGCCGCGCCGTGGCGGGCAGCGGAGGCTTGGCCTGGTCGACGAGACGTTCGAGCAATGCCTGATCGTCGGCATTCGCGGCGAGCCGGTTGGTCGAGATACGGTGTTGCGCTTCGACCATGCGCCACACGGTGCGATCATAGGCGATGAAGTGTCGGGCTTTCGGGATCATTACGCGGCGCGATCAGACTTGCGCGCGAAAATCGTCGACATAGTCGGTGACGTCGCTCAGGCCGCGAATGGTGCGGATCAGATCGATCGGTCGGCCACCGAGATCGAGATTGGCCGTGCGCAGCCAGGCCATGGCGCCGATGTCGTCGCTGCCCATCATGGCGTCCAGGCTGCGAAACAGGCGGACGAGATACTGCCCGAGCTCGAACGGCTTGCTGGCGGGCTCCAGCACGAAGGCGCCGGACCGCAGCCGCGAGGCGGTGGCCGGCGACAGGCCGAGGATGGCGCCGAGCTGGTCATTGGTCAGCTTCCACAGCGTCGCCACCCGGCTCACCGCCTCGGTGAGAACCCGGCATTCATCCTGGGCGAGGCTGAGCGGGGCAATGTTCATTCCCGTTCCTCAGATTGAAATACAACATAATCAATCATAGGAATGAAGGAGCGGTTTTGCAAGGGCGAGGGTCTACAACGCCCTCGCGGTGGTCCCCTTGAACAGGATCGGCCCGGTCGGCCGCCCGATCGGGGAGCCGCCTTCCGGTTCGAGGGTGATCTCGAACAGCTGATCGGCCACGGTTTCCGGCAGCGTGTTGAGATCGAGCTGCAGGGTGCGGGACTGGCCGGTGAGGCCGATGGATTTCGGTCCGATCGTGCGGTCCCACAGGGTCCAGATCTGCAGCGTGCGGCCGGCGGGGACGTCGATCGGGCGCAGCGGGATCAGTTCGACACGGCCGTTCGAGAAGGCGTTGACGATGGCGCCGGCTTCATGGGTCGTGTCGTTGACCAGCACGGCGACATAGACCGGCTTGCTCTGTGCCAGCGCGATCAGCTCGTTGCGGAGTTGCCGTGAGGTACCGAGAGCACCGATCAGGATCACGGCGAGCAGCAGGGCCGCGAAGGCGCTGCCGATGCCGGCGCCGCGCCAGAACCGGATATTGTGCCACAGCGTGGCGCCGCCAAGCGCCGCGCGCGCGCCGGGCAGCGGAATCACGGGCTTCAGTTTGGTGGACTCGGCGATGCGATCCCACAGGCCCGCGCTCGGCTCCAATGTTTCGGCAGTGGCATCGAGATCGGCCAGTCGCTCGCGCCAGACATTGACGGCTTTGGCAAAGGCGATGTCGGTCGTCATGCGCTGCTCGGCTGTGGCGAGCTCGGCGCCTTCCAGCAGGCCCATCACATAATCGGCGGCGAGATCGTCGTCGGGGCGTGCGGTGCTGTCGTGCATGCTCATCCCATGCACTCCTGCAGCGAGAACAGGCTGCGGCGGATCCAGCTCTTCACGGTGCCGAGCGGCACCTTGAGTTTGCCGGCGAGTTCGCCGTGGCTCATGCCGTGGACATAGGCCAGCACCACCACGTCGCGGCGCGGCCGGTCGATGCGCTCGAGGCATTTGCGCAGCGCGGATGTCTCCGGCATCTGCGTCATGGTCGCCTCGCAATCGATCTCTAGCGCACTGTCATCGGAGGCGTCATAGCGATGTTCGTTGCGGTGAATGCTGAGCGCGCGGTTGCGCACCACCGCATAGAGCCAGCCGCGCGCCGCGCCGCGATGTGGATCGAACGAGGCGGCGCTGCGCCAGATCCGCACGAAGGCGTCGTGCACGGCTTCTTCCGCCAGGTCCTGCCTGAACAGAATGCGCCGGGCGATGCCGATCATTTTCGGGGCTTCGCTGGCATAGATCATCTGCAGCGCGGCACGATCGCCCGCGGCACAGCGTGCGAGCGCAGCTGCGAGCTGGGCTTCGCGCGCGATGGTGTCGCTCGCATCGTCATCGCGCGATGCTTTGGTGATGGTGGCATTCCCGGTCATGTTCATGCTCTTGCATAGTCACTGTACCGTGGCTGTGCGGCATTTGGATGCACCGATGCGCGACACAGGCACGAAAATTATTTTCGGGCGCGTGCATCCGTTTGGTCGATGCGGCCGGTAGTCCCTGTATCGGTCCCGCCGGGATCGCGGAAACACAGGGAGCACTTCATGTCAGTTCGTACGCTTTTCGCCGCCTCCGCTGCATTGCTGATGACCACCGCCGCAGCCAATGCCGCGCAGGTGGCTGCTCTCGTTGGCGGCGACACAATCGCTATGGTCGATACCGTACAGAAGAAGGCCACGGGTTCCGTGAAGGTCACCGGTATTTCTGGCGCGCTGGTCGGCATCGATGTGCGTCCTGCCGATGGCATGCTCTATGGCCTGGTCGATGACGGAACCGTGGTGACCATTGCCAAGGATGGCAAGGCAACGGTGAAGTCCAAGCTCGACACCATGCTCACCAAGGGCGTCACCGCCACCGTCGACTTCAATCCCGTCGCCGATCGCCTGCGCGTAATGGGCTCGGACGGCATGAGCCTGCGCGCCAATGTGGATGACGGCAAGGTCACCAAGGACGGCGATCACAAATATGCCGAGACCGACATGCACAAGGGCGAGAAGCCAAATGTCATCGCCGGCGCCTATACCAATTCGGTGAAGGGCACCAAGGAGACCACGCTGTTCAACATCGACGGCACCATCGGCGCGCTGGTGAAGCAGGCACCGCCGAATGACGGCATTCTCGGCGCCGTCGGCAAGCTCGGCATCAAGCCGACTGCGGCTGCCTTCGATATCTGGTCGGACGGTACCAAGAACGAAGCATGGCTGATGTCGGGTGACACGCTGTATTCCGTCGACCTCGCCACCGGCAAGGCGACCGAAGCCGCGAAGATCTCTGGCGTCACCGGCAAGGTGACCGATATCGCGATCATGGGCATGTAATTCCGTCGATCGCCGTCATAAGGGACGAGGAGTGTCGCGTGCGCCATTGCGCGGCATTCGCTCGTTGCAGGGCCGCCCTGCAAAGGGTGGCAGCCGCGCGATTGACTTGGATCATGCGATCTGGCGAACTCGCCGCATCCCGCTTTTTCGCGGGCGCTCATCTCGTCATCAGCAGGACCGCCGTATGATCGATCTCTATTACTGGAGCACGCCGAACGGCCACAAGCTCACGATCTTTCTTGAAGAGACGGGGCTGCCCTACAAGGTGATCCCGGTGAATATCGGCAAGGGTGATCAGTTCAAGCCGGACTTCCTCGCCATCGCGCCGAACAACCGCATTCCCGCGCTGGTCGATCACGAGCCGAAGGGCGGCAGTAAGCCGATCTCGATTTTCGAATCCGGCGCGATGCTGGTCTATCTCGCCGAGAAGACGGGACAGTTCCTGTCGTCCGATCTCTATGCACGGTACGATGCGATCCAGTGGGTGTTCTGGCAGATGGGCGGGCTCGGGCCGATGGCCGGGCAGAACCATCACTTCCGCAACTATGCGCAGGAGAAGATCACCTACGCCATCGATCGTTATGTCAACGAGACCAACCGGCTCTATGGCGTACTCAACAAGCGCCTCGCCGATCGCGACTATATCGCGGGCGACTATTCGATCGCCGACATGGCGAGCTATCCGTGGATCGTGCCGTTCAAGAACCAGGGCCAGGACATCGACGACTTCCCGCATCTGAAGCACTGGCTGGAGCGGATCGCGCAGCGCCCCGCCGTACAGCGGGCTTATGCGATCGCGAAAGAGGTCAACCCGAATTTCGGCCAGGCGCCGGTGAAGACCGATGAGGAGCGCAAGATCCTGTTCGGACAAACGGCGCATGTGGTGAAGAGTTGACCGCACAGACCAGCTCTGTCTGTCATCCCCCGCGAAAGCGGGGGATCCAGTAGACATCGCAGCCACAGGCATAACACTTCTGCCCGCGTCTACTGGATCGCCCTGTCAAGCCGGGCGACGACAAGGGCGAGCGCAGCGGAAATTTTATCGGAGAACTTGATGACCCTGCAATTGTTCGAACTCGTCGGCACTGAAGACGATCGTCCGTTCAGCCCCTATTGCTGGCGCACGCGCATGGCGCTGGCGCATAAGGGACTGGAGGCGACCTCGATCCCGTGGCGCTTCACCGAAAAAGATGCGCTGACCGCGCACAAGTCCGAGAAGGTACCCGTGCTGCTCGATGGCGAGCGCGCGATCAATGATTCCTGGACCATCGCGACCTATCTCGAAGACACCTATCCGGATCGTCCATCGCTGTTCGGCGGCGAAGGCGGGCGCGCGATGGGGCGGATGATCAACTGGTGGGGCGATGCCGTGGTGATCCCCGGCATGGTGCCGATGATCCTGATGGATATTCATGACCATCTGCGTCCGGCCGATCAGGCCTATTTCCGGCAGTCGCGTGAAGCGCGTTTCAAGAAGACGCTGGAGGATGTCGCTGCCAATCGCGATCAGGATGTCCTGACATTTCGCAAGTCGCTCGATCCGCTGCGGCTCACGCTGCGGAGCCAGCCCTTTCTCGGCGGTGAACAGCCGAACTACGCCGATTACATCGTGTTCGGACCATTCCAATGGGCGCGGGCGATCTCCGGGTTCCAGTTGCTGCAGCCCGATGATCCCGTTTATGTCTGGCGCGGAAAACTGCTCGATGCATTTGGCGGCATGGCGCGGAAATCGGCAGGGTACAACGTCTAGACATCGTGCAACGGCGGCGGTTGTCGTTGGTTGTTTTTCCGGCAGGCCGGTTGCACTAGAATACCGCCGTTCATTCACGCGAATCTTTTTGGCAGGACGCCATGATTTCTCAGCCCAATGTCGACAGCGACACCACGATGTTCGACCTCGCCCCGGTCTCGCTGTGGATCGAGGATTTCAGCGAGGTCAAGGCGCTGTTCGAGCAGTGGCAGAAGCAGGGCGTCGACAACATCGAAACCTTCCTGCTCGCCAATCCCGAGCGCGTGCGGCAATGCTCGCAATCGATCCGCATTCTCAAGGTCAATCAGAAGACGCTGTCGCTGTTCGGCGCGCGTGATCTCAATCACCTGATGGTCAGCCTCGGGCTGGTGATGCGCGACGATACGTTCAAGAGCCATGTCTCGGAACTGTCGCAACTCTGGAGCGGCCAGACCACCTTCTCCAGCCACACCGTCAATTACACCCTGCAGGGTGAGCGTCTCGACGTGCAGCTGCATGGCCGGGTGCTGCCGGGCTACGAGGACAGCTGGAAGCGCGTGATGATTTCCATCGAGGATGTCACCGAGCGCGAAACCGCGCGACGCCGCCTGGCTGCGAGCGAGAATTATGCGTTCGGCCTGTTCGCGCATTCGCCGGTGTCGCTGTGGGTCGAGGATTTCAGCGGCGTCAAGCGCCTGATCGACGATGTGCGCGCGCGCGGCGTCGAGGATTTTCGGGTGTTCACGGATGTGCATGCAGAGTTCGTCGAGCGCTGCATGAGCGAAATCCGCGTGCTCGATGTCAATGGCCGCACGCTCGAGATGTTCTGCGCGCCGGACAAGCAGACCTTGCTGCTCAGCCTGTCCGATGTGTTCCGCGATGAAATGAGCGCGCATTTTCGCGAGCAGTTGGTCGACCTGTGGGAGGGACGGCTGTTCCAGCAGCGCGAGGTCGTGAACTATGCGCTCGATGGCACCAAGCTGCATCTTCTGCTGCAATTCTCGGTGCTGCCGGGCCATGAACGCGACTGGTCGCAGGTGCAGGTCGCGCTCACCGACATCACGGCGCGCAAGAAGGCGGAGGCCTATCTCGAATTTCTCGGCACCCATGACGTGCTGACGCGCATGTATAACCGCGCCTTCTTCACGGACGAGCTCAATCGGCTGGAGCGACGTCGCAAGAGCTCCAATCCCATCACCATCATCATCGCCGATCTCAACGGGCTGAAGGCGGCCAATGACACGCTGGGGCACAATGCCGGAGATGCGCTGCTGCGACGCGCAGGCGAGGTATTCTCGTCGCTGGTGGAGAAGCCGGCCACGGTCGCACGTGTCGGTGGCGACGAATTCGCCGTCGTTCTGCCGCTCACCGATGCGGTCGGCGGCGATGAGGTGCTGACCACGCTGGCGGAACTGGTCGAACTCAACAACCAGTATTATCCCGACACGTCCCTGACGATGTCGGTCGGGATGGCCACCAGCGCTGCCAATGAAACGCTGGAAGACGTGGTGAAGCGGGCGGACATCGAGATGCTGCAGGCCAAGCGCAGCTATTACGAGCAGCCGGAGCGCGATCGCCGCAGCCGGACGGCGCGCAATCTGTAACCTTTGTCAGACCGCGCGGCTGTGAACCGCCGTCGAGCGCGCCAGATGCGCATCGAAGGCGGAAGCCACGCTGCGAACCAGAAATTCGGCACCATGGCTGACGGACAGCCGGTCATCCAGCAGCATCACGGCGCCGTCCGCCACCAGACTATCGATGCGCGCGTGATCGACGATGGCTGAATCCGGGGCGCGGCCGTGCAGGCGCGCGACTTCCGGCAGATCCACCGCCATGTCGCACATGATGCGCTCGATCAGGTCGGCGCGGAAACGATCGTCCTCGGTGAGCAGATAGCCCCTCACCGTTGCCAGCCGGCCCTCGGCGATCCGCGCGAGATAGTCGCGCGTCGTGACCGCATTCTGCACGAAGCCCTGCGGTGTGCGGCCGATGGCGCTGGCGCCGAGGCCGATCAGGGTCGAGGCATTGTCATCCGTGTAGCCCTGAAAATTGCGATGCAGACGGCCGGCCTGCAAGGCGATGGCGAGCTTGTCTTCCGGCAGTGCGAAATGATCCAGGCCGATGCGGACATAGCCGGCCGCGATCAGGGCGTCGGCGATCGCTTCGGACTGCCGATGCCGCTCGGGGCTGTCGGGCAATGTCGCTTCCGCGATCTTGCGCTGATGCTTCTTGAAGGAGGGGATATGCGCATAGCCGAACACCGAGAAACGATCGGGGCGCAGTGCGATACATCGGGCAACCGTATCGAGGCACGAGTCCACGCTCTGCAGCGGCAGGCCATAGAGCAGGTCGAAGTTGACCTTGCCGACACCGGCTTGGCGGAGCGACTGCACGGCGTTCGCGGTCTGCTCGAAACCCTGCACGCGGTTGATCGCGCGCTGAACAGCGGGATCGAAACTCTGCACGCCGAGGCTGGCGCGATTGACGCCGCATTGGCCGAGTGCGTCCGCCATCGCGGCGGTCAAGGTGCGCGGATCGATCTCGACGGCGATCTCGGCATCGGGCAGCACGTCATAGGCAAAGCGCAGCGTGCCCATGAGGTCGACGAATAAGTCCGGCGACATGATCGTCGGCGTACCGCCGCCGAAGGCGATATGCGAGATCGGATGCCGATGGCCGATGGTCTCTGCCACGATCCCGGCTTCGCGGCGCAGGGCGGCCGTGTAGATGGCGATCGGCTCATCGCGCCTGGTCAGGGATGTGTGGCAGCCGCAATACCAGCACATGGCGCGGCAGAACGGGACATGGACATAGAGCGACGCCGGCTGCTGCGCCGGCAGTGCGGCCAGCCACTGGCGATAATGCGTGTCGGTGATCCCCGCGGAAAAATGCGGCGCTGTCGGATAGCTCGTATAGCGCGGCAGCCGGTCTTGCCCGTAGGATCTCGCCCAGTCCGATCGCATGGTGTTCGCCCTCGTGTCGAGGGCAAACTAGATCTGGTCGCGCGGCGGGGCTTTGCGATATCTCAATTGCTCGTCCGGATGACTATCCCTGTTTGCCCCGCATGTGTGCCTCGATCGCCAGTTCCGGGCTGCCGAAGCGTGAGCGATAGACCTGCAGGTTTTCCAGCACGCGCTGCACGTAATTGCGCGTCTCCGCATAGGGGATGCGCTCGACCCAGTCGACGACATCGACATTGGCCTGGCGGGGATCGCCATAGCGCTCGATCCACTGGCGCACGCGGCCGCGTCCGGCATTGTAGCCGACGAAAGCGAGCACGTGGTTGCCGTCATAGTCGCTGAGCAGATTGGCGATCTCCGCCGAGCCGAGCTGCAGGTTATAGGCGGGATCGTTGTGCAGGCGGTCATTGCTGAAGGTGAAGCCCATGCGCCGCGCCAGCGTCTGGCCGGCGGCGGGCGTCACCTGCATGTAGCCGGTGGCCATTGCGCCCGAGGTGATGCGCGGATTGAAGGCGCTCTCCGTGCGGGTGATGGCATAAACGAGGCTCTTGTCGGTCCTGGCGCCGATCGGCGAAAAGTCCGGCAGGCCGGTTGCCGGGAAGGCGTAGCTGTCGAAAGCAAGGCCGCGATTGAGCGCGGCGCGACCGACCGCCAGCATCGCGCCAGGATCACGGTGCTGCCTGGCGGACTCGGCGACCATCGCGAGCAAGGCAGTGTCGTTGGCGCGATGGAGATCGCCGACAAAGGGCACGACCAGGCGGCGATTGCCGGAGGCGTAGAGGATCTCGACCGCGCGCACGAGGTCGCGATTGGCGAGCGAGGCGCGTTGCGTCTGGCTCAAGGCTGGTGGCGTACGGAGCTTGGTGTTGCGGCAACCGATGCGGGCGCAGGCGAGCTGGCCGTAATAAGTGGTGCCATGCTGGGATGCGAGAGCGAAATGCTGCTGCGCGCCCTGACGGTTGCGGCCGGCTTCGGCCGCGCGGCCGAGCCAGTATTGCGCACGCGCCAGCGCGGTGGGGCCGCGGGTCAGGCCGGGGATTTCGTTGAAGTGGCGCGTTGCCGTCTGGTGATCGCGCAGGAAACGGAGCGCAATCCAGCCCGCCATGAAGGCGCGATCGACGCGGTAGGTCTCCTTCTCCGGCGCGGCATCATGTGCCACGCGATAGGCGAGCCGGGCCTTGCCGTCATCGAGCAGCGAGCGCACCAGCGCGCGGCGTTCGACCCACCAGATGTCGGGGCTGTTGATCACGCTCTGATCGCGCGGCGCGGTCAGCATCCGCTGTGCGGCTTCGCTGTCACGGCCGCTGCGGCGCAGCCACTGGATGCGGGTGAACTGATAGGCGGCATCGCTGCGCACATTGGCGGGCACGGCCGCAAGTAGCGCGGCGGCCTTCGGTTTCTTGCGGATCACCGCGGTGCGCGCGGAGACGATGGCGACTGCGCCGGGGCCAAGATGTTTGGCGGCACGCATGGCGGTGTCGAAATCATTGGCATAGAGCCGGCTGTGCATCCGCGCGGTGTGATCCGCCTTTGTCAGTCGGGCGCCGAAGAGTCGGAGCACCTCGGCTTCGGTGCTCGAGGAAAACCCTTCGCTGCGCCAGCCCGCGCTTGCATAGCGGGCTGCACGGGCATCGCCAACTGACGCGAGTGCGCGCGCCATCGCCAGTTGTCCGAGGGCGGAGCGAGGTTCACGTCCGGCGAAGAAGGTGCGCACCGTGGCGGCATCGGCGCGCTCGATCCAGAGCCGCGCTTCCGCGCGGCGCTCCATCAGCGTCATGCCCGGCCAGGTCGGATTGGCGTGGATGAAATTGGCATAGCGCGCGAATTCCGTGCCGCCATCGGAGCGCAGGATCACCCATTCGGCCAGTTTGCGGCCGAGCGGGTCACGGATGTGGTTGCGTGCTGAGGTCGCCGCATCGAGCTTGCCCGCGCCGGCCAGACGCGTCGCGTCCGACACCGCCTTCAGATCGTCGCGTGACAGCAGATGCTGGGCGGCATGCGACAGGCGCGCGTCGGCGAAGACAGCGATGGCGGCGAGACCGGCGGGAATGAGGGCGCGCCGAATGGAAACAGGCAGATGGATCACAGGGCTTTCCGATGCAGGCGGATGTCATCCGCACGTCTGGCTTTCGCTCAGAATCGACGGAAAACCTTCATGAAGTGCAAAGCATCCAGCGCTGCAACGCGGAGCAAGATGGCCATTCTGTAATGTAACGCGCTGTTTGGAAGATATGGCCGCGCATAGCGCGGCGACACGCAAGATTTTGCGGTGGTCCGTTCGCGCGCAGCGGCGATATGTCCCGACGCGATGTCTGCGTCAGTGAAGCCGGATCACGCAGATTTGGCGCGGGCATGTGCGGCTGCAGCTTCGCGCAGACAGTCGCGGCAGAGGCAATCACCGCCGGTGGTCGGCATCGGCAGCTTCGCGGGCTCCTCCGCGCACCAGCAATTGCCGGAGAGGTCGCAGCCGAATTCGGTGCCGCAGGCCGAGCAGATCAGGCGACGGCTCGGCGAGATGGTGCCGGGCAAGCTGTCGGCTCCTGTCGGATTTGTCATGCAAACGGCCTCAATTTCCGTGCGATCTTCATGTGGCATTCAGCTGCCGGACCCGCATATCCGGGGCAGATGATCGTCGCCACGGCTGCATCATAGGACGGCGACGCGTTAAGGAAAACCCGATGGCCCGCGACCCGCAAGGCGCGCTGATCGCTCTCAATCGTTTCGGTTTCGGCGCCCGCGGCGGCGCATCGGGCGATATCGTCAACGCCGCCTCCGATCCGCGCGGTTATGTGAAGGCGGAACTGCTGCGGCCGCAGGCGGCGATGCTGGAACTGCCGGGCCTGCAGGCGACGCCGGAACTCGCACAGGCGATGTTTGCCTATCAACTCGAAGTCAGGACGGCGCGGGAGGCGGCGGCCAAGGCAGCGCCTGCGGAGCCCGAGCAGAAGCCGGACGCTCCGGCGATGGTGGGCAACACGGCGATGACGGTGCAGCCCGATGCGCCGAAACCGCCGCCGGCCGCGATGCCGCAGAATGTGGTGCAGAAGACCTATCGCGCCGAGGCGCTGGCACGGATCCAGCGGGCGACCATCGCCGAAGGCGGCTTCGTCGAACGGCTGGTGGTGTTCTGGTCCAATCATTTCTGCATCTCCGCAAGCAAGGGCGAGCCGGCGCGGATGTGGGCGGGGTCGTTCGAGCGCGAGGCGATCCGACCGCATGTGCTGGGCAAATTCGCGGATATGCTGCGCGCGGTGGAGCAGCATCCGGCGATGCTGTTCTTGCTCGACAACCAGCAGTCCATCGGCCCGAATTCGCGCGCCAGTAAGAACCAGAAGCGGGGACTGAACGAGAACCTGGCGCGCGAGATCATGGAGCTGCATACGCTCGGCGTCGGTGGCGGCTATGGTCAGGCCGACGTGACATCGCTGGCGCGCATCATCACCGGCTGGACCTATGTGGGACGCGAGGGCCGGCTCGGTGCGCCCGGCACATTCGTCTTCAACGCCAATGCACATGAGCCGGGGCCACAGCCATTGCTCGGCAAGACCTATGAGGACACCGGCGTCGCGCAAGGCGAGGCGGCGCTGGCCGATATCGCGCGGCATCCATCGACGGCGAAATTCATCGCGCTGAAGCTCGCGCAACACTTTGTGGCGGATGCACCTCCGTCTGCACTGCTGGCGCGGCTGGAGAGCGTGTTCAGGAAGACCGATGGCGACCTGAAGGCCGTGGCGCTGGCGCTGCTGGATGCGAACGAGGCATGGCAGGCGCCGGTCACCAAGCTGCGCACGCCCTATGAATATCTCATCGCCACCGGTCGACTGCTGGCGCGCATACCCGAAGATCCCAATCGCTACTTCGCCGGCCTGCAGGCACTGGGCCAGCCGCTCTGGACGCCGGCGGGGCCGAATGGTTTTCCCGACAGCAATGCCGCCTGGGCTGTTCCGGAAGGCATGAAGCTGCGGCTCGATCTTGCCGCCCAGGTGTCGTCGCGCATCCCGGACAGTATCGATCCGCGCGAGCTGCTCGAGGTCGTCGCGGGCGAGGCCGCCTCGACGGAGACGCGCCAGACCGTGGCGCGCGCGGAGACGCGGCAGCAGGCGCTCGCATTGTTGCTGATGTCGCCGGAATTCCAGAGGAGATGACGATGGACTGTTGTGAAAGCCGCGCGCTCTCTCCAACACGCCGGTCGCTGCTGCTCTCGGGTGCTGCGTTCGCGGCCTGGGCTTACCTGCCGAAATTCGCGCGCGCTGCGGATAGCCGCGATCCACGATTGATCGTGGTGATCCTGCGTGGCGCGCTCGACGGTCTCGCGACGGTGGCGCCGCTGGGTGATCCCGATTATGCCGGGCTGCATGGATCGATCGCGCTCTCGAAGGACGGGCCGAATGCCGCCATCGGGCTCGATGGCTTCTTCGGCTTGCATCCGGCGATGCCGGAATTCGCCCGCATGTATCGCGACAAGCAGGCGGCCATCGTGCATGCGGTGGCAACGTCCTATCGCGAGCGTTCGCATTTCGATGGGCAGGATGTGCTGGAAAGCGGCTATCCCGGTCCCGGCCGCGTCCAGTCAGGCTGGCTCAACCGCGCCATCGAGGCGCTTCCGCGCGGCGAGCGGGTGACATCGGGTCTCGCGGTCGGGCCGACCACGCCGCTGGTGCTGCGTGGCGCCGCGCCGACGGTGGGCTGGTCGCCGGTCAACCTGCCGAATGCGGCGGATGATACGGCGATGCGGCTGCTGCAACTCTATCAGGATCGCGATCCCGCATTGGCGGGCGCGCTGTCGCAGGGGCTGAAGCTCGACAAGCTCGCGGTCGGCGGTGACATGAAGCCGAAAGGCGGCAATGCGATCACGGCGATGAAGCAGGTGGCGCGCGGCGCGGCGAAACTGATGGCGGCTGACGACGGCCCGCGCGTCGCGGCGCTGGCTTTCGATGGCTGGGACACCCATGCGCAGGAAGGCGGACCGGTCGGCCGGCTCGCGCAACTGCTCGGTGGGCTCGATGGGGCGCTGGCCGAATTCCAGAGCGGGCTCGGTGCGCATTGGCGCGATACGGTGGTGGTGGTCGCGACGGAATTCGGGCGGACTGCGAAAATCAATGGGACCGCCGGCACCGATCACGGCACCGGCACGATCGCGCTGCTGGCCGGTGGTGCGGTGAATGGCGGGCGGATCATTGCGGACTGGCCGGGGCTGGCCAATGGCAGGCTGCATGACGGCCGCGACCTTGCGCCGACGACGGATCTGCGCGCGGTGCTGAAGGGTGTGCTGCACGATCATCTCGGCATCGGCGAGCGCGTGCTGGCCGAGCGGGTGTTTCCGGACAGCGCGCTGGTGAAGCCGGTGAAGGGATTGGTGGGTTAATCCCTCCCCGGAGCGAAGCGACTGGGGAGGGTGGATCGAACGCGCAGCGTTCGAGACGGGTGGGGTCTATCCCCTCGCGCCGTCCTTTCGTGTGGAGAGACCCCACCCGTCTCGACGCTTGCTGAACGCTCGCATCGATCCACCCTCCCCACTGCGCCGCTACGCGGCTTGGGGGAGGGAGAAGAATTACAGCGTGATCTTGTCGATCTCCGCCATATCCTCTGCCGTCAGCTTCCAGCTTGCAGCCTTCACATTCTGCTCGATCTGCTCCACCCGCGTGGCGCCGGCGATGACGCTGGAGACCTGCGGCCGCGCGGCGAGCCACGAGAAGGCGAGTTCGAGCAGCGTGTGGCCGCGCGCCTGCGCGAACGCGTCGAGCTTCACCACCATCGCCTCGTTGCGCGGCGTGGCCGAGCGATCGCGCAAGGCGGGCGCCTTGGCAAAACGGCTGTCGGCGGGCGGCTCGGCGCCGGGTTTGTATTTGCCGGTGAGCAGGCCATTGGCGAGCGGGAAGAACGGCAGCAGGCCGAGATTGTATTGCTGCGCCGCCGGCAGCAGGTCCTTCTCGATGTCGCGGACCACGAGGCTGTATTCGTCCTGGCTCGACACGAAGGGCGTGACGCCCATCTGGCGCGCGGTGAATTCGGCCTCGGCGATGCGCCAGGCTGGGAAGTTGGAATGGCCGATGTAACGGACCTTGCCCTGGCGGACGAGATCGTCGAGCGCGCGCAGCGTTTCCTCGATGGGCGTGCGGTCGTCGAATTCGTGCTGCTGATAGAGATCGATGTAGTCGGTCTTCAGCCGCTTCAGGCTGGCTTCCACGGCATTGAAGATGTAGCGGCGCGAGGCGCCCTGCTTGGTGCCATCGGTGCTCATGGGCTTGGCGTATTTGGTGGCCAGCACGATGTCCTTGCGGCGGTCGCCGAGCACTTCACCCAGCACGGTCTCGGAGCCGCCCATGCCGGCATAGATGTCGGCGGTGTCGAACAGCGTGATGCCGAGATCGATGGCCTTGTGGATCACCTTTCGCGATGTTTCGAGGTCGGTGCGCTGGCCGAAATTGTTGCAGCCGAGACCGACGGCCGAGACGCGCAGGCCGGAGCGGCCGAGATTGCGGATTTCCATGGGGGATCCTTCCGACTGTCATCCCGGCGAACGCCGGGATCCATAAGCTCCGATTGTGTAGTTGAAACGCAATGCCGCGGCTACGGCGTTTCAAGCATAGCTTCGGTGTGTATGGATCCCGGCGTTCGCCGGGATGACAAGGATCAGGCGATCGCCGTCGCTGGTTCTGCAACCGGCTCGGCCACGGGCTGCGCCGCTTTCTTCGGGGGGCCGGCGCGGAGCGCGGCCGTCGTCATCTGGCGCACGGCATTTTCCGCGTGGCGTGCGATCTGTTTGCGGTCGGCGGACATGTCGTAGGCCACGGCTTCGCCCCAGGTGACGGTGACGTCGATCGCGCCGGAGGTGAGGATGCCGACGAGATGCGGGACCAGATCGACATCGCCATACCAGGCGATCCGCTCATGCAGCGCGCGGCCGACCGGCAAGCCGCCGAAGCCGACATAGGCCAGCGACATCGGCTGCACCATGACCTTGTCGTGATGCGTGGATTCGCCGAGCGCATGATGCACCGAGCCGACAAGGGCCGACCGGAATGGCAGCACGCGGATGCCGTCGCTCGACGTCCCCTCGGCAAACAGCACCACGGCATCGCCGGACACCATGCGGTCGCCGATCTCGCGCGCGGTGGTGCCGGTGGTCTGGCGGCGCTCGCGTTCGACGAAGATCGTGCGCTGCATCTTCGCGAGCCAGCCGAACAGCGGCCATTTGGCGATCTCGCTCTTGGCGACGAAGACCACCGGCGTCTTCGCGCCGATGACGAGGATGTCGAGCCAGGAGGCATGATTGGAGAGGATCAGGAGCGGCGCGGTCTTGCTACGCTCGCCGACCTCGTGGATGCGGATGCCGATCACCGCGCAGAGCACGGTATGGAAGATGTGGGGGATGACCTGCTGCAGACGCCAGCCGAACGCGATGCTGACGAGCTGCAGCGGCGCGAGCACCAGGATCATCGTGAGCATCGAAAGGGCGACGGCGACGAGACGGATCATGGGCTGCTTATACCGATGGGGGCTGTCGCAGGCAAAACCAACAAAAGTCAAAAAGAAGCGGTCCCGGTCAGCGCGGCAACTGACGGAGACCGCTGGGGAAACAGCCCGTCGGCGACGGGGGGAAGCGACCGGCTGCGGGAAAAACCTAACTGCGCCGGATGACGCCGCCATGACAACTTTAACGATCCACAGGCTGCAACCGCTGCTTATTCAGCCGCGTCCAATCGGCTGCGGAAGACATCGCTGCCGCGCAGGGCGACGTAGTAGTCGCGGTTGGCGCGGTCGTCGTCGTGGCGGATCAGGTCGGTGACCGGCGTGTAGCTGAGCATCCGGCCGCCATCGGGCAGCACGGTGCAGCTAAGGCGCAGCACGCGGCCGCTGGCGAGGCGCAGCGTTTCGGGAGCCGGGTTGCCGCCGCGGATCTGCTCGATGCGGCGGGCGATGAAGTGATCAATTTCATCGGGCGGGATGGTGTAGGCGTGGGTGTCACGGGCGTGATACATCAGCGCGATCAGCGGTGGCTTGCTATCGGCCTTGGCATCGGGCAGGGCGAAGTAGTCACGAAACGCGCGATTGATGAATTCGGCGCGGGTGTCGGCATTCAGCAGCACGATGCCGATATCGATACGGTCCAGCGCGGCGGTGAGGCGTTCGGCCGTGGCGTGCTGCTCGGCGGTACGTAGCCTTGCGGCGCGGCGCTGGCGATGCAAGCGGACGGCCAGCGTGAGCCCAACGGCCGCGATCACGATGATTGCGGTCTCAATTCCCGGATCGAGAAACATGCGCCAGTCGATCTGCATCGGGAGCTACCCGTGTCCGTACAGAGGTATTAATCGCACAGTGACGTCTCGTTGCGCCAGAGCCCACATTTTCCCAGCACCATTGCTAAAGCGGTGTGGATGACGGCAGCGGCATTTTCCCTGTGTTCGTTTCAAATGCTATCGAGCTTGCTGGAACCGGCCGACACCGCCGGATGTTAGCGCCGCGCTCTGACAAGGATACCCGCCGAATGCCCTTCACCATCTCGCCGCTGCTGCTGCCGATCCTGATGCTGCTGGCCTCCAACATCTTCATGACCTTTGCTTGGTACGGGCATCTGAAGTTCAAGGAAGCGTCGCTGCCGCTCATCATCATGGTGAGCTGGGGCATTGCCTTCTTCGAATACTGGCTGGCGGTGCCGGCCAACCGCTGGGGCAGCGAGGTCTATAACGCCGCGCAGCTGAAGACGATGCAGGAAGTCATCACGCTGGTCGTGTTTGCCGCGTTTTCGGTGTTGTATCTGAAGGAGCCGCTGGGCTGGAATCACGCGCTGGGTTTTGCATTCATCGCGCTCGGGGCGTTTTTCATTTTTCACAAGTGGTGAGCGAGCGTGTTCACCCAGCCTTGTCGTCGCCCGGCTTGACCGGGCGATCCAGTAGACACTGCTGCTGGTGATGATCGCCGTTGCCGGTGCTTACTGGCTTGCCCGCGTTCGCGGGCAATGACAGTGGAGCGGCAGGCCTCACTTCCCTGCGGGCGTAATCCGCAGCAACCGTCCCGACGAACTATCCGTCAGCAGCCACAACGCGCCATCCGGCCCCTGGCGCACATCGCGAA
>NZ_JBIISY010000075.1:0-26158 GCF_044340795.1 Tardiphaga sp. | reverse complement strand
CTCAACCCATCCTACGATCTCAGCTCTTGTATGGCGGCCGCGGGATGTTCTGGTGTGCCGCGCGCAGCGCCGCCGACCAGCGCGAGCGCAGGTCGTGGAAGTATGGCTCGCCGGCCTCGATGCGGTGATTGAGATCGGCATCGCAGACATCGGTGCGCACCACCAGCACGTCGATGGGCAGGCCGACGCCGATATTCGAGCGCATGGTCGAATCCATCGAGATCAGGCCGGTCTTCAGCGCCTCGTACAATTCGACATCGTAATGCATGGCGCGATCCAGCACCGGCTTGCCATATTTGTGCTCGCCGATCTGCAGATAGGGCGTGTCCACCGTGCATTCGATGAAATTGCCGGCCGGATAGATCATGAACAGCCGCATCTTGTTGCCGGCGATCTGGCCGCCGAACAGGAACGAGACGTCGAAATTGATGTCTTCCGCTTCCAGCGCCTTGCCTTCGGTCGAGCTCACATGCCGGATCGCCCGGCCGATCCGCTTCGCCGCCTGGAACATGGTCGGCGCATTCATCAGCGTCTCGAGCTCGCCCGTCTCGGGATTTTCCAGACCCTCATTGAGGGTGGAGATCACCGACTGGCTGATGGCGAGATTACCGGCCGAGGCGATCGCCAGAATGCGCTCGCCGGGCTGGTTGAAGATGTGCAGCTTGCGGAAGGTGGAGACATTGTCGAGGCCGGCATTGGTGCGCGTGTCCGCGATCATCACCAGGCCGTCCTTCACCAGAATTCCGCAGCAGTAAGTCATCGTTCAATCCCGTAAGCCTGAAAGCGTCTTACGCGCGGTTGGCGGGCCGGGCAACAGCGGAACTCCGCCCTACGAGATCAGCTCTGGAACTGCGACTGGCCGCGGTCCGAGACCTTGTCGACGCGGACCGCCACGGTCAGCGTCTCCATGCCGCCACCATAGCGGGTGCCGCGCACAGGCGCAGCCCCGAGGTAATCGAGGCCGATGGCGATGCGGGCATGGGCATCGGTGGTGCAGATGGCATTGGCGGGGTCGAAGCCGACCCAGCCGAGTCCGGGCACATGGGCCTCGGCCCAGGCATGGCCGGCCTCCTGCTGATTCGCCCCGTCGGCGCGCCAGAAATGGCCGGAGACGAAGCGGGCCGGGATGCCGCCCATCCGCGCGCAGGCGATGAAGATATGCGCGTAATCCTGGCATACGCCGCGCTTCAGGGCGAAGGCCTCGCTGGCGGTGGTGCCGCTGCTGGTCGGATCGGTGTCGAAGGTCATATGCGTGTTGATGCCGAGCATCAGCGCATGCAGATAGCCGAGTGCATCGCTGTCCGCCGTCGGCGTCAGTTCGCGCGCAAACGTCTCCATCGCCGGCGTGACATCGGTGAGGTCCGTGGGGCGCAGGAACAGGCTGGGCGGGAAGCGCTCGTCGGTGCCGCGCAGCACGCCGCCGGTGTCCTGGGTCTCGATCAGCCCTTCCACCGTAATGGTGAGGTCCGACAGCGGCCCGTGGGTCAACACATGGGTGACATTGCCGAACGCATCCTCGTGCCTGTCGAGCCGCGAGTCGGTGGAGACGTCGATCTGCCAGTCCGCCACATATTGGCTGTCATGACTGCCGGGCGTCATGCGCAGAATCTGGATGACGCCGGACGCCGGCGGCTCATAGCGATAGGTGGTGGAATGGGCGATGCGGAGGCGCATGTTCAGATCAAATACTGCTTGCCGATGATTTCGCCCAGCCGATTGTTGTCGGCAATGAATTCCTGGATGAATTCATGCAGGCCGCGCTGGAAGATATCGTCGATATGGCTGTGTTCAAGCCTGTTGCGGACACCGCGGGCATGACGCTGGGCGGCGCCCTGGCGGCCATAGGCGACGCCGATCTGGTCGAGATTGCGGACGAGATTACCGTAGCAGCTCGCCAGCGAGCGCGGCAGCGTGTCGTTGAGGATCAGGAGGTCCGCGATCAGCCAGGGCTTCAGCGTCTCGCGATAGACCCAGTGATAGGCCGTCAGCGCCGAGACCGAGCGCAGGATCGAGGTCCACTGATAGTAATCGAGGGGGCCGCCGACATGCTCGTCCTGTGGCAGCAGAAGATGATACTTCACGTCGAGAATGCGCGCAGTGTTGTCGGCGCGTTCCAGATGCAGGCCGAGCCGCGAGAACCAGTAGGCATCGTTGCGCAGCATGGTCCGGTAGGCCGAGCCGTCGAAACGCAGCGAGGTCTCCTGCACGAAGCGCAGGAAGCGCGCCAATTGCTCGCGCGACTTGGTGCCGTTGCTCCAGACCGACTGCAATTCCAGCCACGCGCCGTTGATGGTGTCCCACATCTCGCCGGTCAGCGCCGTGCGCACCGAGCGCGCATTCAGGCGCGCGGCCTCGATGCAGTTGCGGATCGATGACGGATTGTCGGGCGCAAACGCGATGTATTCGACGACGCTCTCTTCATCGGCCGTCTCGTGCTTGGCGTGGAAGCCGAAATTCATCCCCGCGGTCTGCAGCGCCGAGTCCCATTCATTGGTCTGGCCGACATAGGCGCTCGGCAGCGCGGTGACCCGCAGCGTCGCCTCGATGGTGCGCGCGAGATATTCCGCGCGTTCGATATAGCGGGCCAGCCAGTAGAGGTTTTCAGCGGTGCGCGACAGCATGCGAAAATGTAACTCGTTCAAATTCGTCGTTAATCGAACTCAACTCGCGAGGCGCAGCCTCACTCATCCAGAATCCACGTATCCTTCGTGCCGCCGCCCTGGCTTGAATTCACCACCAGCGAGCCCTCCTGCAGCGCCACGCGGGTGAGGCCTCCGGGGACGACATTGATGTCCTTGCTGCCGGTGAGGACGAAGGGCCTGAGATCCACATGGCGCGGTGCGAGACCGGAAGCCGTACAAGTCGGGCAGGTCGACAGCGCCAGCGTCGGCTGGGCGATAAAACCTTCCGGCTCGCGCTTCAGCTTGTCGCGAAATGCCTCGATGGTCGCCTTCGTCGCGGCCGGGCCGATCAGCATGCCGTAGCCGCCGGAGCCGTGCACTTCCTTGACGACGAGGTCGCCGAGATTGTCGAGCACATAAGCGAGGTCGCCGGCCTCGCGGCAGCGCCAGGTCGGCACGTTTTTCAGGATCGGCTCTTCACCGAGATAGAATTTCACGATGTCCGGCATGTAGCTGTACATCGCCTTGTCGTCGGCGATCCCGGTGCCCACCGCATTGGCCAGCGTGATATTGCCGGCCATGTAGGCCGACATCAGGCCGGGCACCCCGAGCGCCGAATCCGGGCGGAAGGTGAGGGGATCGATGTAGTCGTCGTCGAGCCGGCGATACAGCACGTCGACGCGCTTCAGCCCTTCGGTGGTGCGCATGAAGACCTCGTCGTTCTTGACGATGAGGTCGCGGCCCTCGACCAGCTCGACGCCGAGCTTGTCGGCCAGGAACGAGTGCTCGTAGAAGGCGGAGTTGTAGACGCCGGGTGTCAGCAGCGCGACGGTCGGTTCGGTGGAAGCCGAGCGCGGCGCCACCGAGCGCAGGCAGGACAGCAGCTCGTCCGGATATTTCTCCACCGGCGCCACGCGATGCCGCGCGAACAGGTCGGGAAACAACCGCATCATGATCTCGCGGTTCTCCAGCATGTAGGAGACGCCGGAGGGCGTGCGGGCATTGTCCTCGAGGACGTAGAATTCGTCGGGATCGGTGCGGACGATGTCGATCCCGGCGATATGGACATAGACGTCGTGCGGCACGTCCTGGCCATTCATCTCCGGCCGGAACACCGGGTTCTGGAAGACGAGATCGTCCGGCACCACGCCCGCGCGCAAAATGTCGCGGCCGTGATAGATGTCCTTCAGGAACATGTTGATGGCGCGGGTGCGCTGCTTCAGGCCGGCTTCCAGCCGCAACCATTCCTTGCCGGAAATGATGCGGGGAATGACATCGAAGGGGATCAGACGCTCGGTGGACTCGGCCTCGCCATAGACGGCGAAGGTGATGCCGATGCGGCGAAACAGCAGCTCGGCCTCTGCGCGGCGATGTTCAAGTGCGTCCGGCGGCGTCTCGGCGAGCCAGCGGGAGAGTTCCTCATAGGCCGGGCGGAGCGCACCATCGAGCCCATTCATTTCGTCGAACGCGAGTGCCATGGTCCCCTGACTGGTGTTCGAAGCCGTGTACAAGATTGCACGACTGAACGTGATGGTAGCAAGGGCCGGGCCAGCCCGATATGCATTCTGAGCGGGCAATTCGTAGGGGATGCCATCCGGCTGCCTGAAAAATTGGCTGGACGCTGCACGTTTGAGCGGCATAACCGGATGACATCGGGGCCGCCTCCGCGCATGGTCCCGATAAAGGCGAGGAAGTGAGACATGACCGAGATCGTGACGGCGTCCATTCTGGTGATCGGCGACGAGATTCTGTCCGGCCGGACCAAGGACAAGAACATCGGCTATATCGCCGAATACCTCACCAATATCGGCATCGACCTCAAGGAGGTCCGCGTTGTCTCCGACGACGAGGCGGATATCGTCGCCGCGCTCGATGCCCTGCGGAAGCGCTACGACTACGTTTTTACCACGGGCGGCATCGGGCCGACTCATGACGACATCACCGCGGATGCGGTGGCCAAGGCCTTCGGGGTCAGCATCGATCATCACCCGGAAGTGGTGGCGCGTTTCCAGGAGCGTTTTGGCGCGGACCTCAACGAGGCGCGTCTGCGCATGGCGCGCATTCCCGATGGTGCCGATCTGATCCAGAGCGCGACCATCCTCGCGCCGGGCTTCAAGATCGAGAATGTCATCGTGATGGCCGGCGTCCCCAGCATCATGCAGGCGATGATGGACATCGTGGCGCCGAAGCTGAAATCCGGCGTGCGCATGTTGTCCGACACAGTGAAGGCGAACGCACGTGAGGGTGATGTCGGCGGTCCGCTGCGCGAGATCGCGCAGGCGCATCCCGATACGATCATCGGCAGCTATCCGTTCATGGATGAGGCGGGCAAGCCGAACACCAATCTCGTGGTGCGCTCGCGCGACCAGGCCAAGCTCGACGCCGCGATGGATGCGGTGAAGGAGATGCTTGCGGGGCTCGCCGCCACGAAGTAACAGGCGGGCCGTTTTTTCTAAGGAGTAAGACATGGCAGATCATCCGGAGCTGAGCGCGCAGGAGCGCGCCGGCAAGGCGTTTCCGGTGTCGTGGGATCAGTTTCATCGCGACTGCCGCGCACTGACCTGGCGGCTCAACAGCGCGGGACCTTTTGCAGCGATCGTGGCGATCACCCGCGGCGGACTTGTGCCGGCGGCCATCGTGGCGCGCGAACTCGGCGTGCGCGTCATCGATACGGTCTGTATCGCGAGCTACGACCACAACAAGCGCGGTGAATTGCAGGTGCTGAAGGGCGTCTCCGATGCCACGACGAAGCTCGGCAACGGCACCGGCAAGGGCCTGTTGATCGTCGATGATCTCGTCGACACCGGCAAGACCGCGCGCATGGTGCGCGACATGCTGCCCGACGCGCATTTTGCGACCGTCTATGCAAAGCCGATGGGCCGCCCGCTGGTGGATACGTTCATCACCGAGGTGTCGCAGGATACGTGGATCTTCTTCCCGTGGGATCTCGGTCTGTCGTTCCAGCCGCCGATGCGGGATGGGGCGGCGTAACTGCGACTGCGCCGGGCTCCAACTGTCGTCACCCGGCTTGACCGGGTGACCCAGTAAACACAGGCGGGCTGAGTATACTGGATCGCCCGGTCGAGCCGGGCGATGACAGACAGAGCAAGGGAGACGCGCGACATGCCCCTTCAGAACCGCGTCACCCCCTTCGGCGACATCGTCGCGACCCCCGAGCGCGGTCTGTTCACCGGCAATCGCGGCATCATCCACGATCCCGGCACCAAGACACTCCTGAACAAACGCTGGTCGAATCCAGCCTGGATCACCTGCGTCTGCGAATTCCGCGGCCGCCGCCGCGATGTCATGGCGACGCGCAGCTGGACCGAACTGTTCTTCCTCGATGAGGCCACATCCTTCGCCGCCGGCCATCGGCCGTGCTTCTACTGCCGACGCCACGACGCCAACCGTTTTCGTGCGGCGTGGGAGCAGGGCAATGGCGTGAGTGCGATCCGTGCGCCGGAGATGGATGCGGTGTTGCATCGCGAGCGGCTGGACGGGCGAGCAAAGCGTTTGCATCCGCTTGAGGGGCCGATCACGGGACTCCCGGATGGCGCGATGGTCGATGCGGGCGGTGAGAGCTATCTGATCGCGCAAGGGCGCGCGTGGCAGTGGTCGTTCGCGAGCTACGCGGCGGTCGATGATGCTCTCCGCGATGCTCAATTGCTGACACCACCATCGACGTTGCGCGCCTTTCGCGCTGGATACAGGCCGGCGCTGCATCCAAGCGCCGATACTCAGCCGTCATTGCGAGGCGCGTAGCGACGAAGCAATCCAGGGCCACCAGCAAAGGCTGGATTGCTTCGCTGCGCTCGCAATAACGGAGTTACCCCAACTTCTCCCGCGCCAGACGCGCGCCAGCGCCCAGCGCGCGCAGCTTCGCTTCCGAAATATCCCGCTGCATCGGCGCCATGCCGCAATTGGTCGTGGCGACGATCCGCTCCTTCGGCACATGCTTCATCACTGCCTCGATGGTGGCGACCACATCCTCCGGCGTCTCAACGTCATCGCTGGCGACATCGATCACGCCCGCCTGAACCACCTTGTTCTTCAACAGCCCGAGCAGTTCCAGCGGCACCCGCGAATTGCGGCATTCGATGGCAACCTGCTGGATCGGCGAGGCATCGATGGCCGGGAAGATCTCCTCATACTGCCGCCATTCGCCGCCGAGGGTTTCCTTCCAGTCCGTATTGGCCTTGATGCCATAGCCGTAGCAGATGTGGACGGCAGTGGCGCAGGTCAGTCCCTGTGCAGCGCGCTCCAGCGCCTTCACGCCCCAGTCGGCGGCATCCTTCATGAAGACGTTGAAGGCCGGTTCGTCGAACTGGATCATGTCGACGCCATTAGCCTGCAGGGCCAGCGCTTCCTGATTGAGCAGCTCGGCAAACGCAAACGCCATCTCGACGCGGTCGCTATAGTGGCTGTTCGACAGCGTATCGATGATGGTCATCGGGCCGGGCAGGGTGAACTTGAACTTGTTCCTGGTATGCGCCCGCACCACCTGCGCTTCGACATCATGCACGCGGCCCTTGAGCTGCAGCGGCGCGATCACCTGCGGCACCATCGCCTTGTAGCGATCATTGCGGATGCCCATCTCGACCTTGTTCTTGAAGTCGATGCCCTCGACCTTTTCGAGGAAGCCATGGACAAAATGCTGCCGCGCCAGTTCGCCGTCGGTGATGATGTCGATGCCTGCATCTTCCTGCACCTTCACCGCCAGCAGCGTGGCGTCGCGCTTGGCGCGCTGCAGGTCCTCGCCCTGGGCACGCCAGGTCGGCCACAATTTGTTGGGCTCGGCGAGCCATTCGGGCTTCGGCAGCGAGCCGGCGATGGTGGTTGGAAACAGCATTGTTCGCTCCCCGGAATTGTTCATTGTGGCCGCCTGTCTGCCATGTTCCGGCCTCCGCGTATATGGGATTGCGCATCGGTGGGCGAGGGCTAGAATCGCGCAAAACAGCGTGAGGAAACCGATGATCGACCTGCATTACGCGCCGACGCCGAACGGCTGGAAGATCACCATCATGCTGGAGGAATGCGGCTTGCCTTACACGGTGGTGCCGATGCAGCTCGGCCGCGGCGACCAGCACCAGCCGGAATTCCTCAAACTCTCCCCCAATGGCCGGATGCCGGCCATTGTCGATCATGCGCCGGCCGATGGCGGCGAGCCCATCTCCATGTTCGAGAGCGGCGCGATCCTGATCTATCTCGCCGAAAAGTCCGGCCGCTTCATGCCGTCCGATCAACGCGGCCGCTTCAATGTGATGCAATGGGTGATGTGGCAGATGGGCGGGCTCGGCCCGATGCTCGGCCAGAACGGCCATTTCCTGCTCTACGCCCCCGAAAAGATTCCCTATGCCATCGATCGCTACACCCGCGAGGCGAAGCGCCTGTATGGCGTGCTCGATGCGCATCTCGCGGATGGCCGCGATTACATCGCGGGTGACTACTCCATCGCCGACATGGCCTGCTTTCCGTGGATCATGACCCATAAGGCGCAGGGCCTGACGCTGGATGACTTTCCGAACGTGAAGCGCTGGTACGCACTGCTCCGCGCCCGGCCGCAGGTGCAGGCCGGTCTCGCCGTCGGCAAGGCGGAGCGCAAGCCGATGGATGAGCAGGCAAGGAAGATCATGTTCGGCGTCGATGCGCCGGCGCATGCGCAACAGCAGCAATAGCTCTATTGTCGTCACCCGGCTTGACCGGGTGACCCAGTAAACACCGCTATGTCGGCGTGTACTGGATCACCCGCTTTCGCGGGTGATGACAACAGGAGAGCAAAACGAAAAAGAAACAAACCAGAGGAAACACCCGATGATCGAATTCTTCTTCGACTGCTCCAGTCCCTGGACCTATCTCGCCTTCCACAACATCCAGCCGCTGGCGAAGGAGGTCAATGTCGACATCGCCTGGCGCCCGATCCTGGTGGGCGGCATCTTCAACACGATCAATCCATCCGTCTATCAATCGCGCGAGACGCCAGTGCCGGCCAAGGCGCGCTACATGAAGAAGGATCTGGGCGACTGGGCGCGCTCCTCAGGTCTCGCCATCAAGATGCCGCCGACGGTATTTCCGGTGAACAGCGTCAAGGCGATGCGCGGGTGCATCTGGCTGCTGCGCGAGCAGCCGGAAAAGATGGTGCCGTTTGCCCGCACCGTCTTTGAAATCTACTGGGGCGAGGATCAGGACATCTCGAAGGACGACGTGCTGACGGAGGTGTGCCAACGCACCGGTGTCGATCCCGCAGCGTTCTTCGCCGGGATCAGCGAGCAGGAGATCAAGGACCAGCTCAAGATCAACACCGATGAAGTGATGGCCCGTGGTGGTTTCGGTTCGCCCACCATCTATCTCGACAAGACCGACATGTATTTCGGCAATGACCGGATGCCCCTGATCCGCGAGGCGCTGCAGCGCCGGAGTGCTGCCTGATGCCGAAGGCGATCGTCTGCCGCGCCCTCGGTGCGCCCGAAATCCTGCGCCTTGAAGATTTCCCGTCGCAAGTGCTGAAGCCCGGCCAGGTCCGTGTCCGCATTCGGGCCGCCGGGATCAATTTTCCCGATATCCTGATGGCAGCCGGCGAATATCAGCTGAAGCCGGAACTGCCGTTCACGCCGGGCATGGAGGCGGCCGGCGACATCAGCGAGATCGCTGACGATGTGACGGGCTTCAAGCCTGGCGACCGCGTCATCGTCAAGCTGCGCTTCGGCGGCTATGCCGAGGAAGTCGTCGTCGCGCCCTCGCAGCTCACGTTGCTGCCCTCTACCTTCGACTATGCGGAGGGCGCGACCTTCCTCGCCGCGCATGGCACCGCGCATCATGCGCTGGTGGATCGCGGGCAGGTCAAGGCAGGCGAGGTGCTGCTGGTGCATGGCGCCGGTGGTGGTGTCGGTCTCGCGGCCGTCGAGATCGGCAAGCTGCTGGGTGCCACTGTGATTGCGGCCGCATCCTCTGAGGAGAAGCTCGCCGTCGCCAGGGCGCGCGGCGCCGATCACGGCATTCTCTATGGCGCCGAGCCGTTCAAGGATGCGGTCAAACGCATCACCGATGGCAGGGGCGCGGATGTCGTGTTCGATCCCGTCGGCGGCGACATCTTTGAACAGAGTCTCCGCTGCATCAACTGGGGTGCGCGCCTGCTGGTGATCGGCTTCACCGGCGGCATCGGCGTTGCGAAGACGAATCTCGTCCTCATCAAGGGCGCCAGCGTGCTGGGCGTGCGCGCCGGCGAAGCCGCGCGGCGCGATCCGAAGATCGGGCAAGAGCGGTTGAAGACGCTGTTCGCATGGGCCGAAGCCGGCAAGGTCCGACCGAACGTTTCGCATCGGTTACCGCTGGCCGACGTTGCACAAGCGATGCGCTTGCTGACTGATCGAAAGGCAATTGGCCGTGTTGCGCTGCTGATGGAGTGATCAAACTTTGGTCACTTCGGTCCGGCGGTTCATTTACGAATATTCCCGTAAAACGTGTGTCACAGCTGAGGGTGACCATGTTGAAACATACCAAGATCCTTTACCGCATTGCTCTGTCCGCCATTCTTCCCCTGATCATCGTCGCCGCCCTGGCGGCCTATGAAATCGCCAGCAAGGCGAGCGTCTATGCCGAGATGGACCGGCTCGCGCCGGTCGCCGCGGGCGTCACCAAACTCAGCCGCCTCGTGCATGAATTGCAGAAGGAACGCGGCATGACCTCCGCCTTCCTCAGCAGCAAGGGCGCGCAGATGCGCAGCGAGCTGCCGGAGCAGCGCAAGCGCACCGACGCAGAACGCGTCGTCGCCATGCCTGCACTTGATGAACTCAAGCGCGCATCGGCCAGCGATCTTGCCTCCGCCGCCGATCGCGCCAGTGATGTGATCGGCAAGCTCGATGCGTTGCGCAGCGAAGTCGACACTCTCGCGCTCGCGCCGCCCGCCGCCGTCGGTCGCCTCACCGAGACGATCGCAAGGCAGATCGCCGTCATCACCGGCATCGCGAAACTCAGCAGCGATGACGATATTTCCAAGGCGATCTCCGCCTATGCCAATCTGATCGAAGGCAAGGAGCGGGCTGGGCAGGAGCGCGCGCTCAATGCCGGCGCCATCGCCGCCGGCAAGTTCGAGCTGCCGGCCTTTTCACGCGGCATCGGCCTTGCCGCGGGGCAGGAGGGCTTTTTCGCTGCCTTCCGCGCCTCGGCGACGCCGCAGGCGCTGGCGCTGTTTTCACGCAGCATGTCCGGCCCCGTCATCGAGCGCGTCGACGCGATGCGAAAAACCATCGAGCAGGGCGGCCTCGCCGGCGATTTCAAGGGGCTGGACAGCAAGACATGGTTCGATGCCAGCACCGCGCGCATCGATCTGTTGAAGGCGATCGAGGATGGTCTCGCCGATCAGCTCGCCAGAACGGTGGGTGGCAAGAAGGCGGATGCCGCCAGTACGCTCACCATCGCCTCGGTGCTGATGTTGCTGGCGCTGCTCGTCAGCGGCGCCGCGGTGCTCGCCATGGCGCGCAGCATCACGCGCCCGATCGGCGACTTGTCGGCGTCGATGACCGATCTTGCCAATGGCGATGTCACCACCGCCATCGGCGGCACCGACCGCCGCGACGAGATCGGCGGCATGGCGCGTGCAGTGGCCTTCTTCAAGGACAACATGATCAGGACCAATGAGCTCAGCGCTCGCGAGGCCGAGGACGTCAATCGCCGCAGCCAGCGTAGCGCGCGCGTGACCGAGCTCACCGGCCGCTTCGACGACGAGATCGGAGCCTTGCTGTCGTCGTTGACGGCGGCATCCTCGCAGCTTCACGGCACGGCGGAATCACTCAGCACCACCGCCGGCGAAACCATCCGTCAGGCGACGGTGGTGACGGCGGCGTCGACGGAAACCTCCACCAATGTGCAGACCGTCGCCGCGGCGGCGGAAGAGCTGTCGAGCTCGGTGGTCGAGATCGGCCGTCAGGTGTCGCATTCCGCGGCCATCGCCCAGAAGGCGGTGGAGGAGGCCGGCCGCACCAATGACACGGTGATGGCGCTGTCGTCGGCGGCCGAGCGTATCGGCGATGTGGTCAATCTCATCACCGAGATTGCCAGCCAGACCAATCTGCTGGCGCTCAACGCGACCATCGAGGCCGCACGCGCCGGCGAGGCCGGTCGCGGTTTCTCGGTGGTGGCGTCCGAGGTGAAGAGCCTCGCCGGCCAGACCGCAAAAGCCACCGAGGAGATTCGCGCCCAGATCGCGGCGATCCAGTCGTCCTCCGGCGATGCGGTCGATGCCATCCGCGCGATCACCGGCACCATCGGCACCATGAACGAGATCGCATCGTCCATCGCCAGCGCGGTGGAAGAGCAGAGCGCCGCGACGCAGGAAATCGCGCGTAATGTCCAGCATGCAGCACAAGGCGCCAACGAGATCTCGCGCACCATCAGTGGCGTCACCGACATGGCCGGCGATACGGGCTCATCGGCCGGCGACGTGCTGTCCGCCTCCGACGATCTCGCCCGCCAGTCCGGCCAGATGCGCGATCAGGTCGAGCGCTTTTTGGCGGCGATCAAGGCGGCGTAGACCTGGACACGCGCTGTCGTCGCCCGGCTTGACCGGGCGACCCAGTCGACACGGGCAATTGTGATGAAGCAGGATTGTCCGTGATTACTGGATCACCCGCCTACGCGGGTGATGACATTCGGAGAGATGGCGATCACTCCACAGTCCGCCCTTCCTGCGGCAAACAGCTCCGCACGATCTGGCCACAGGCCGCATCGCGATAGTGCGAGATATCCGTCGCGCCGGCATAATGCACCTCGCTGACCTTGCCGCCGGCAAAGCGCATCTGCACGCGGCAATAGCCCACGGGCACCGCGCCGCCGACACTCAGCCCCAGAGGCAGCGTCACTGCCACCGGCGCCACACCCGCCGGCGAGCTCGTATTGCGCTCATACATCCAGATCTCCGTGCGGCCGTCCTTCACGGTGCCGTTAGGAAATCCCGCACACATGCGGATGGTGGATTGATCGAGACCGATCAGCGAGCTGCGGCCCTCCAGGGCCCATTTCGCCTCGCGATCGGCGCAGCCGGCCAGCAGCAATGCCAGCGGCAGAAGTGTGAATTGGCGCATCGTGTCCCCAAACTGCGCTTTGCGTTGGCGGGGATCATAGAGAGGGCTACCGCTGCGTTGCAGCAAGCTCAGCGCAAGCGCGTATGCGGCCAGCGTATGGAACGATGCAGAACTCTGCGCCATGGCCGCGCGAACCGTCCGTCCTTCAGGAATGCGATCGTCTGTGCGATCGCCGCCCTGTGCTTCATCATGAACGCATGGGACGCCGGAATCACGACGTGATCGGCCATCCCGTCGAGCTTCGTGCGTTCGACGGTGACACGGCCGTCGTCGGCGCCGGGGAGCATGAAGCGCGAGGCGACGGGATCGAGCGAGTGATTGCCGGCGATCACGCCGACCGGATAATCCACCGGCGGCAGCAATGCTTCCGTGGCCGCGTCGCGCGATGTCACCAGCTGTTGTCCGGCCGGTCCGAAATACAGCCGATAAAGCAGCCGGCCTTTGAGGCGATCCGCGATCTCGCTGCCGCCATTCGGCGTGCCCAGCATGATCACGCGGCCGAGCCGCGCAGGGCGGTAGCGCGCGATATAGGCGCGCGCCAGCAGGCCCCCCATCGAATGGCAGACGAAATGCGTGCAGCCGTCATTGGCTTCCGTGAAAGGCGCGATGGCGGGATGGATGTCGTCCACCAGCACCGACAGCGGCTTCTCCCGGCTGGGATAGCCGATGTTCCGCGTGGCGAAGCCGGCCTTGTCCACTGCCTGCTGCAGCTTGATCAAGGAGCGGAACGAGCGGCTGATGCCGTGCAGGAAAACGACGCCCTCGGATGGACGACCGGAGGGCGTCGGAAGCATTTAGGGTCTCACTTGTAACCGCGCTCGTCCCACCACGGGAAGTAGTCGGGCATGTCAGCGCTGACCTTGTTCTTAAACTCTGCCGGGCGTTTTTCAAGGAAGGCGACGACGCCTTCCTTGACGTCCTCCGATCGCCCGCGGGCATAGATGCCGCGGCTGTCGATCTTGTGGGCTTCCATCGGGTCGTCCATGGCGGACAGGCGCCACATCATCTGCCGGATCAGCGCCACCGAGACCGGCGCGGTCTTTTCCATGAAGGTCTTTGCCAGCGCCCGAGCCGTGGGCAGCAATTCGTCATGCGGCACCACCTTGCTGACGAGGCGGCCGGCAAGGGCCTCCTGCGCCGGGAACACACGGCCGGAATAGCACCATTCCAGCGCCTGCGAGATGCCGACAATGCGCGGCAGGAACCAGCTCGATGCTGCTTCCGGCACGATGCCGCGCTGGGAGAACACGAAGCCGAAGCGCGCATTCTCGGAGGCGATGCGGATATCCATGGCGAGCTGCATGGTCGCCCCGATGCCGACCGCGGGGCCATTGATGGCGCCGATGACGGGCTTGAGGCACTTGAACATGCGCAGCGTCACCTGGCCGCCGCCGTCGCGGGCCATCTCGTCGCTGTAATCGACGCTGCCGTCGGCGTTGCGGCGCACCGGCCCGCGCCGCGCATCGCGGTCGAACGTATTGCCGCCCGAGGAGAGGTCTGCGCCTGCGCAAAAACCGCGGCCGGCGCCGGTGATGATGATGGCGCGCACATTGTCGTCGGCATCGGCCTTGTCGAAGGCGTCGATCATCTCCGCCTGCATGGTGGCGTTATAGGCGTTGAGCTTTTCGGGGCGGTTCAGCGTGATGGTGAGGATCTGGTCCTCGACGCTGTAGAGGATGGTCTCATAGGCCATGTCGGTTTCTCTCCCGTTATTATTGTTGTTTTTGAAGCACGTCCGGACGGCTTGTTCAACGCCGTCATTGCGAGGAGCGCAGCGACGAAGCAATCCAGTTCTTCCTGACGGAAAAAGACTGGATTGCTTCGCTACGCTCGCAATGACGGAGAAAATTACTTCGGCGCCACCGGCCACGGCTTCTGCGGCCCGCGGATGCCTTCGAAGAACTTCGCCATCTTCAGCACGCCATGGTCATCGAACCGACGCCCGGCAATCTGCAAGCCGATGGGCATGCCCTTGGCGCTGAAGCCAGCATTGACGGATGCCGCCGGGTTCTCCGCCATGTTCCACGGCACGGTATAGCCGATGTGCTCCAGCGGGCGCTTGCTGTCATTGGTCGGCGAGGGGAGTTCTGCGCTGTAGCTCACGATCGGTGCCACCGGCGACAGCATGTAGTCGAGATCGGCAAAGGCCTTTGCCGCATTGGCGCGGATCGCCATGGTGCAGTTGAAGCCACGCACCACGTCGCCGCCTGACAGCTGCGAACCGCCTTTCGCCCAGTCGAAGATGAAGGGCAGGATTTTTGCCTGCGCATCCGGCGGAAGCTTCGAGATGTCATCCCATGCCCGCGCGCGCCAGAACGCATCGAGCCCGATCAGGTGATCGCCATTCATCACCCACGGCACTTCCACGATGGTCGCACCTGCGGCTTCGAACGCCTTCGCCGCAGCACGCACCGTTTCGCGCACTTCGGCGTCGAGCGGCAGGCCAAAATCCACATCGAGGGTGAGGCCGATGCGCAGGCCTTTTGGCGAGAAACCGTCGAGCTTCGTCCAGGCGATATCCGCCGGCGGCAGGCTCATGCCGTCGCGCGCGTCGGGCAGCGACAGCACGCTCATCATCAGCGCGGTGTCGTCCACGGTGCGCGTCATCGGTCCGGCGCAGCGGCCGACGAAGGGTGGATCGATCGGCACGCGGCCGAGGCTCGGCTTCAGCGTCGCGAGGCCGCACCAGCCCGCGGGCAGGCGCACGGAGCCGCCGATATCGGTGCCGAGATGCAGCGGGCCATAGCCGGCCGCAGCAGCCGCACCGGCACCGGCGGAGGAGCCGCCGGGATTCTGCGTCAGGTCCCACGGATTGCGCGCCAGCGTGTGGAAGCTGGAGAGGCCGGACGACAGCATGCCGTAATCCGGCATGGTCGTCTTGGAGAAGATCACCGCGCCGGCTTCGCGCAAACGTGCGGCGGGTGGCGCATCGACGTTGTAAGGCACCAGCGTCGTCGCCGCGGTGCCGAGCGGAATGGGATGTCCCTTGGTGGCGATGTTTTCCTTCACCGTGGTCGGCACGCCGTCGAGCGGGCCGACCGGCGCGCCCTTGGCCCAGCGCGATGTCGATTCCTTCGCGACAGCACGCCCGACCTCGGGCTCGAAGGCATAGAGTGCGCCGAGCTGCGGCTCCCATGTGGCGATATGGGAAAGCACGTCCTCGAGCGCTTCGCTCGGCGAAAAGGTCTTCGCCTTGTAGCCGGCGATCAGCTCGACCGCCGACAGTTCATGGAGTGCGGTGGCCTTGCTGATCCCGTCGGTCATGGCGGCTACACCGGCAGCCGGGTTTCGATGATGCGGGCGAACATGCTGGCACCGATCGGCAAAATCTTGTCGTCGAGATAGAAGCCGGGATTGTGCACCGGCACCGAGCCTTCATGGCCGACCCAGAAATAGGCGCCGGGGACGGCATGCAGCATGTCGGCGAAATCTTCCGAGCCCATTTTCGGCTTCGAACGCGTGATCGTGTTCGCATCGCCGACAATCATGCGGGCGACATCTTCCACGGCCTTCGAGTGCTCTTCCTGATTGACCAGCACGCTAAAACCGTCGCGGATATCGACGGTGATCTCGACGTCGAAAGCGGTGGCGATGCCCTTGGCAAGCGCATGCATGCGGTCGCGGATCTGCTGGCGCACGGTCTCCGAGAAGCAGCGCACGGTGCCGCACAGCTTCGCATCATCGGGGATAACGTTATAGGCCGAACCTGAATGGATCTGGGTGATCGACAGCACCGCCGACTGGAACGGATCGACATTGCGGCTGACGATGGACTGCATCGCCTGGCCGAGCGTCATCGCGATGATCACCGGATCCTTCGAGCGCTCCGGCATCGCGCCGTGGGCGCCATAGCCCTTGATGTGGATGTCGAAGAAATCCGCTGCCGCCATCGCGGGGCCGGGGAAGATGCCGACTTCGCCGTGATTCATGTCGGGCGCGTTGTGGAGGCCGTAGATCTCGTCGCAGGGAAACTGCTTGAACAACCCGTCCTTGATCATGGCGCGCGCGCCGCCGAGGCCTTCTTCGGCGGGCTGGAAGATGAAGTGCACGGTGCCGTCGAAATTGCGGGTCTCGGCGAGATAGCGCGCAGTGCCGAGCAGCATGGTGGTGTGGCCGTCATGCCCACAGCCATGGAAGCGACCGGGGATGGTCGAGCGCCAGGCGAGATTGGTGTTCTCTTCCATCGGCAGCGCGTCCATGTCGGCGCGGAGGCCGATGCGCTTGGTGCCCGAGCCCTTGCCCTTCAGCGTGCCGACCACGCCAGTGCCGCCGAGGCCGCGATGCACTTCCACGCCCCATGAGGCGAGCTTCTCGGCGACGATGCCGGAGGTGCGGACTTCCTCGAAACCGATTTCCGGATGCGCATGCAGGTCGCGGCGGATGGCGGTGAGTTCGTCGGCGAAGGCGTCAATGCGTTCGAGTGTGGGCATGATGATGATCCGTTGATAGCCGCGGGAATGAGTTAGCTGTTGGCCAATGGCAGGCGTGTCTCGATGATGCGCGCGAACATGCTGGAGCCGATCGGCAGCGCCTTGTCGTCGAAAATGTAGCCGGGATTATGCAGCGGCACCGAGCCTTCCTGGCCGAGCCAGAAATAGGCGCCGGGCACGGCATGCAGCATGTCGGCGAAATCCTCGGAGCCCATGATGGGGCGGATACCGGTCTGCACATTGGCGTCGCCGACAATGGTGCGCGCCACGTCTTCGACCGCCTTGGACTGCTCTTCCTGATTGACCAGCACGCTGAATCCGTCGCGGATCTCGACCTTGATCTCGCAATCGAATGCGGTGGCCATGCCAGCGGCCAGCGTCTTCATCCGCTCGCGGATCAGCATGCGCATGTCGTTGTCGAAGGTGCGGGTGGTGCCGCACAGCCGAGCCTCGTTGGGGATCACGTTATAGGCCGAGCCGGAATGCAACTGGGTGATCGACAGCACCGCGGATTTCAGCGGATCGGCATTGCGGCTGACAATGCTCTGGATCGCCTGGCCGAGCGCCATGGCGACGATGACCGGATCCTTGGAGCGGTTGGGCTGCGCGCCATGGGCGCCGTAGCCGCGGATGGTGATGTCGAAGAAATCCGCCGCAGCGAGATTGGGGCCGGGGAAGATGCCGATCTCGCCGTGATTCATGTCGGGTGCATTATGCAGCCCGTAGATCTCGTCGCAGGGAAACTTGTCGAACAACCCGTCCTTGAGCATCGCACGCGCGCCGCCGAGGCCTTCTTCGGCGGGCTGGAAGATGAAATGCACGGTGCCGTCGAAATTGCGCGTCTCGGCGAGATAGCGCGCGGTGCCGAGCAGGATGGTGGTGTGGGCGTCATGGCCGCAGCCATGGAAGCGGTTCGGAATGGTGGAGCGCCAGGCGAGATTGGTGTTCTCTTCCATCGGCAGCGCGTCCATGTCGGCGCGAATGCCAATGCGCTTGGTGCCGTTGCCCTTGCCCTTCAGCGTGCCGACCACGCCGGTGCCCCCTAAGCCGCGATGCACGTCGATGCCCCAGCTCGCAAGCTTGTCGGCGACGATGCCGGAGGTGCGGACTTCTTCAAAGCCGACCTCCGGATGGGCGTGAAAATCGCGGCGGATGGCGGTGAGGTCGTCGGCAAACGCCTGAATGCGATCGAGCGTGGGCATGGGCGTATCCGTTACGGAACGAGGGCAGGGGACGAGGTTTCCGGCGTGAATGGCGCGCCGTTCGGCTTCAGCTTGATGCCTGGACGCAGATGCTGCCACGGCAACACCGACGTATCCGCCGGCATTGCGCCCGGCGCGGCGCAGATCATCAGCTGGCCTGCGATCGGCTCGAAGTCGGCGCGGAAATGCACGGAGCTCTTGTTGACGAGAATGTTCTGCTCGGTCGGCTCGATGCCGACATAGCGATACATGGCCTGGTCGGCGAGCTGGGCCTTGTGTGAGGAGATGACGACGCGCACATCGTCGATGCGCAGGCAGGCCGAGGGGCCCATGTCCATGTCGCGGCCGCCATAGTAGGGACCGGGCGCGACGAATTTGCCGTCGGAGAGTTTCTCGACGACGAATGTGTTTTCGTAAGGCGCATCGCCGGGAATGCCGGACTTGCCGCCGATGGAAAGCTTGACGGTGGCGCCTTCGCCCGCTTCATGCGCGGCCTTGGCAGCAGCGGGATCATAGATCACGCCATGGGCGGCCTTGATCGCCTTGTTTTTCACCAGCGCGCGCAGCATGCCGGTGGTGTCGGAGTCGCCGCCGGCGCCCGGATTGTCCTGCGTGTCGGCAATCACCACCGGCTTGCTCAGCGTCTTCGCCAGCTCCATCGCATGCAGCACGCCTTCGTCGGGCTGCCAGATCTTGCCGTCGAAATCATTCTCGTGGCCCAGCACCAGTTTCACCACGGTCTCCGCCGCGGCATCCGCATCGGCCTGCGTCACGCCATAAGCGAACACGCTCGGGCAGCAATGAGCGAAGTCCGCCGCCGGAAAGCCCGGACAGAAGGACAGCGTCGGCACCTGGTCGTCTTCCAGCGCCGCCAGCTTCTGATAGATGCCCTTGGTCGGCTGGTCATTGGTGCATTGCCAGGAGATCGGGATCAGGAACGGCAGCTGCCGGAACGCCTTGGCGAAGCGGTTGCCGGTCAGCAGCAGCTCCATATGGCGCGCCGAGGCGCGGCCGGTATCGGCCATGTCCACATGCGGATAGGTGCGGTAGGCGATCAGCGCATCGGTGTATTCGACGCTCTCCGGCGAGATGTTGCCGTGCAGGTCGAGGCTGACCACGAACGGAATGTCCGGTCCGATAACTTCGCGCACGCGGCGCGCGATCTCGCCTTCGCCGTCGTCGAGATGTTCGGTCACCATGGCGCCGTGCAGGTCGAGATACACGGCATCCAGCGGCATGGCCTTCCTGATGCCCTCGATCATCTCGCCGACGATGCGCTCATAGGCGTCTTCGGTGACATGCGCGGAGGGGCTGGCGCCGCAGGCGATGGTCGGGATCAGCTCCCAGCCGCGGGCTTCCGCTTCCTCGACAAAGCCGGCCAGGCCGACATTGATGCCCCGCATCACTTTCAGCACATCGGCGCCGTGCGTCATCGACGGCCAGCCGCCGCCATGCACGAAGGCCTCATAGGTGGCCTTGGTTGGGGCGAATGTATTGGTCTCGTGCAGGAAGCCGCCGACGGCGATACGGGTCATGAAGGCACTCGGTTCGCAGAATGATCGTCATTCCGGGCTGCGCCGAAGGCGAAGACCCGGAATCTCGAAGTGCTTATCACTGCAAGATTCTGGGTTAGCGTCCGGCAAGGGCCGGCCGCGCCCCGGAATGACGGGATGATACTAGACGGCCGACGCCACCAAAGCGGGATCGACCGGACGGAAGTTGGCGAAATCCCATCCCCGTCCGGGCGCCGCGTCAAGCAGCTGCTTGGTATAGGCCTGCTGCGGATTTGCGAGGACTTCAGCGGCCGGGCCCTGTTCCACAACTTTGCCGTGCTGCATCACAGCGACATCGTCGCAGATCTGCGCGGCGACGCGCAGATCGTGGGTGATGAACAGGATGGCGATGCCGAGCCGGGTCTGGATGTCGTCTAGGAGCTTCAGCACCTGGGCCTGTACCGACACGTCCAGTGCCGACACCGCTTCGTCCGCCACCAGAACTTCCGGATCGAGCGCGAGCGCGCGCGCAATGGCGATGCGCTGGCGCTGGCCGCCGGAGAACTGATGCGGATAGCGATTGACGGCATCCGCGGGCAGGTCGACCAGTTCGAGCAGCTCGCGCGCGCGGGCCATCGCGACCGAACGCTTGGTGCCGAAATTGATCGGGCCTTCGCAGATCGATTCACCGACGGTGATGCGCGGGTTGAGCGAGCGGTACGGATCCTGGAACACGATCTGGATCTTCTTGCGATGCGGCTGCAGCGCACGGCGCGACAGGTCCGAGATCTCGCGGCCGGCGAGGCGAATGCCGCCCGAGGTCGGATCGATCAGGCGGACGATGCAGCGCGCCACGGTGGACTTGCCCGAGCCGCTCTCGCCGACGATGCCGAGGGTGCGGCCCTTGCGCAGGGTCAGCGTCACATCCTTCGCGGCGTGGACCTCGCGCGGCTTTCCGATGAAGGAGCGCTCGCGATAGACCTTGCCGAGTTCATTGGCTTCCAGCACCACCGGATTGAAGCCTTCCTCGATCCGCGGCGGCCGCGGCACCAGGCTCGGCACCGAGGACAGCAGGTTGCGGGTGTAGTCCATCTCCGGATTGCTGAGGATCTGCTTCAGCGGCCCGGTCTCGACGAGGCGGCCCTGACGCATGACAGCGACGCGATCGGCGATGTCGGCCACCACGCCCATGTCATGGGTGATGAACAGCACGGCAGTGCCGTGATCCTTCTGCAGATCGCGCATCAGCTTGAGGATCTGCGCCTGCGTCGTCACGTCGAGCGCGGTGGTCGGCTCGTCGGCGATCAGCAGCTTTGGCTCGAGCACCAGCGCCATGGCGATCATGATGCGCTGGCGCTGGCCGCCGGAGAGGCGGTGCGGGTATGAACTGAAGATCCGCTTCACGTCGGGTAGGCGAACCTGCTCCATCATGTCGAGGATCTTGGCGCGACGTGCGCTGCTGCCGAGACTGGTGTGGGTGCGCAGCACTTCGTCGATCTGCTTGCCGACGGTGACGACCGGGTTCAGCGCTGTCATCGGCTCCTGGAAGATCATCGCCATGGTGGTGGCGCGCAGGTCACGCAGGCGGCGGTCGCTCGCCTGTAGCACGTCCTCGCCGACGAGCTTGATGCTGCCGGAGGTCGCCTTCAGCGAATCCTTCGGCAGCAGGCCCATGGTGGCGAGCGAGGTCACCGATTTGCCCGAGCCGCTTTCGCCGACCACGCAGAGCGTCTCGCCCTGGCGTACCTGCAGCGACACGCCGTCGAGGATCTTCTTGCCTTTGCCGTCCTTGCCGACGGCGACGACGAGGTTCTCGATATCGAGAGCGATGGGACGTTCGTTCAAAGGCGTGCTCTCGTTCAAAACAGGTTTCACGATGTCGTTCACTTGCCGGCCTCCCGCTGTTGCATGCGGGGATCGAGTGCGTCGCGCGCGGCGTCGCCGATCAGGTTCACCGACAGGATGGCGACGGACAACAGCAGTCCGGGCCAGAAGATCAGCGAAGGCTTGACCTGGAAGAAGGCGCGGCCCTCGGCCATGATGTTGCCCCAGGTCGGCGTTTCCGGCGAGATGCCAGCGCCGAGGAACGACAGGATCGCTTCAGTGAGAATGGCGGAGGCGGCGATGAAGGTGCCTTGCACGATCAGCGGGGCGACGGTGTTCGGCACCAGATGCTTCCACATGATCTTCGGCATGCTGGTGCCGAGCGAGATCGCGGCTTCCACATAGGGCTCTTCACGCGCCGACAGCACCACCGAACGGACCAGACGCGCCACGCGCGGAATTTCCGGAATGGTGATGGCGATCAGCACGGTGGTGAGCGTCGCGCCGGAGAGCGACACCACGGCGATCGCCAGCAGCACGCCGGGCATCGCCATCAGGCCGTCCATGACGCGCATCAGGATGGCGTCCATCCATTTGAAGAAGCCTGAGAACAGGCCGATGCACAGGCCGATGACGATGCTGGTGACAGCAGCGCCGAGACCGATCAGCAGCGAGATGCGACCGCCATAGAGAATACGCGCCAGCACGTCGCGCCCATAGGCGTCGGTGCCGAGCAGATATTCCGGGCTCGCCGGCTTCAGCCGCATCGCCGGAGCGAGAAGCTGCGGATCATGCGAGGTCAGCCAAGGCGCGAAGATCGCCGACAAGATCACCAGCGTCAGGCAGATCGTCGCGATGGCGATGATCGGCGTTGCCGTGAGGAAGCCAAGCGACGGACCGCGGCGTGAGGGAAGGGCGGGATTGGGGAGAGACTCGATCGCCATCGTTTGCGATTTCCTAGTAACGAATGCGGGGATCGAGCAATGCGTAGGCAAGGTCGATAAGCAGATTGACACAGACATAGACGCCTGAGGTCAGCAGGATCATGGCCTGGATCACCGGGAAATCGCGCGCCAGCACGGCATCGACGGTGAGGCGTCCGATGCCGGGCAGGTTGAACACGCTCTCGGTGACCACGACGCCGGAGATCAGCAGCGCAAAGCCGGTGCCGATCACGGTGATGACCGGCACGGCCGCGTTGCGCAGCGCATGGCGGAACAGCACCGAGCCTTCATTGATGCCCTTGGCGCGCGCGGTGCGGACGAAATCCTCGCCGAGCACGTTGAGCATCGCCGCGCGTGTCATGCGCGCGATCAGCGCCACATAGACGAAGGAGAGGGCAACGGTGGGCAGCACCATGCGTTCGAAGAACGGGCCGAAGCCGCGCGAGATGCTGCGGAAGCCCTGCACCGGCACCCAGCGCAGCTCGATCGCGAAGATCTGCACCAGCACGTAGCCGATCACGAAGACGGGCACGGAGAAACCGACCACCGACAGCGCCATCACGAGACGGTCGATCCAGGTGCCGTGCTTCCATGCAGCGATGACGCCGAGCGGAATAGCCACGCAGATCGACACCAGCATCACGCTCAGGGCGACGCTCAGGGATGGCTCGATGCGCTGATTGACCATCTGCAAGACGGGCACGTTGGAGATCAGCGAGGTGCCGAAGTCGCCATGCAGCAATCGCCAGACCCAGCTGAAGAACTGCGTATAGAGCGGCTCGTTGAGCCCGAGCGAGGTCCGGATGCGCTCGAGTTGCTCCGGGGTTGCATTGTCGCCCGCGATGATCGCGGCGGGATCGCCCGGTGTCAGCCGCAGCAGCAAGAAGACGAACAATGCCACCACGCCCATCACGGGAATGGCCGCCAGAATTCGGCGAATGAGATATCCGAGCATAACGCTTTCCTATTGGTCGTGTTGTTCGAACGTAACTGGACCAGATCGGTCAACCGGAAACGTCACGGGCGCACAGCAATTGATCTTCATCAGTCAGACAGTCGCGATGCGCCTCAACCCGAAATTTTCTGAGTAAAAAGGTAGCAAGTCCCGTGCCACTTTTTTGATCCGCACATCACGGAGGCAATGTGCGGACCGGTCGTCATTGCTTCAATCGAGCGTGGCCAGCAATCCCGCCATCAGTCGACCACGGTCGACCAGGCTCTGAGCGATGATGTATTCGTTCAGCGTGTGCATGTCGGCGCCATGCACGCCAAGGCCGTCAAGCGTCGGGATACCCATGGCGCCGGTAAAATTGCCGTCCGAACCGCCGCCCTTTGGGCCATGGGTCAGTTCAGGCAGGCCGAGGCTGGCATTGATGGCCTTGGCCTTCTCGAACAGCGCCATGGTTGCTGCGGAGGGTTCCCAGACCGGACGCGTCACGCCGCGGGTGACCTTGAACTGCACGTCATTCTCGGTGCCCGACAGAGCGAGCATGCGCTCGACGCCCTTGTCGAGATCGTCCTGGCGTTTGGCCATGCTCAACGCTTCCGCCGTACAGGATGAAGCTACGCAATTGACCCATTGGCCGCCGTGCACGACACCGACGCTGAACGTGCAGTCCGGGCCGGTCATCTCGTCGATCTGGACGATTTTCTTCGCCATCTCGCGGATTGCCGAGCGGCCGTTCGACAGCGTGGCACCGGAATGGCTGGGGCGGCCGATGGTTTCGAGATTGAAACGGGCGATGGCATAGCGACCGGAGACGACGCCGTTATTCGCTGCGCCGGGCTCCGGCACCAGCACATATTTGTTGCGCGCGGCTTCGGCTTCGATGATGTCGCGGGTGGAGGGGGTGCCGACTTCCTCGTCCGGCGTGAACAGCACGGTGATCGGCAGCGGCGTGGTGTAGGAAATGCGCATCAGCTGGCGGATCGCTTCGACCGACAGATAATTACCGCCCTTCATGTCGCAGATCGCGGGGCCGTAGCAGAGTTCGCCGTCGCGGCGCCATTTCAGTTTCTCGATGGTGCCGACCGGATGCACGGTATCCATGTGACCCGCGATCAGGATGCCCGGCTCGCCGAATTTCGGGTGTGGAAAACGGGCGCGGATGCAACCGCCGAAACCCTGACGCCCTGCGATGCGCTCGATGGTCGCACCCATGATCTGCATGTCGCGCGCGGCGAGATCGAGCATGCTGTTGACGGCATTCGCATCCCAGGTGGGGCTTTCACATTCGACCCAGACGCGCAGGCCTTTCAGCATGTCTTCGAGATCGAAGGGAAGTTCGGCGGGATTCATCAAATCATTCCTCTTGGGTGAGAACTTTTGTCATCCATGATTGTGCGCGACATGAGGTTGATCATATCGCGTGCGCTCATGCGCGACATTGCAGCAGCGTGATTGCCTTTGCAAATTAACGATGCACATCGCCACAGATCGTTGCGGACATGTTCTGTTGAGCGAACCCTGGAACGAGTCGATGCATACCGTTGAAAACACGATTGACCCGCCTCGCGCATGATGCAAGGCTTTGAAGCCTAATTTACAAAGGCAATATGCGAAGGGGCTCAAAATTCCATCGCATTGCACAATCGATCATCGATCGATGATGAGATTCCAGTCAGGAGAGACTTAGTGTTTGATATGTCACGTTGGCTGCGTTCCGCGGCCATCACGAAATTCGCGCTGCCGGGTTTGGCGGTTGCAGCTTCCCTCGCGCTGCCGGTGCTGTCGTCGCCGGCTCATGCTGCGGGCAAGACCATCACCGCGGTGATGCATTCCGACCTGCGCGTGCTCGATCCCGGCATCACCACCGGCTATATCGTCCGCGATCACGGCTACATGGTTTTCGATACGCTGCTCGGCATGAACTCGAAATACGAGATCAAGCCGCAGATGGCGGACTGGAAGGTCTCCGACGACAAGCTTGTCTATACATTCACGCTGCGCGACGGCCTCTTGTGGCATGACGGCAAGCCGGTGACCGCCGAAGACTGCGCCGCCTCGCTGAAGCGTTGGGGCCGCAATGACGGCATGGGCCAGAAGCTCATGGACTTCACCAAGAGCATCGAGGCGCCTGACGCCAAGACGATCGTGCTGACGCTGAAGGAGCCCTACGGTCTCGTTCTGGATTCGATCGCAAAACCGTCGTCGCTGGTGCCGTTCATGATGCCGAAGCGTCTCGCCGAGACGCCGGCCGGCAAGGCGATTGCCGAGCAGATCGGCTCGGGTCCGTTCAAATTCGTGCAGTCCGAATTCCAGCCGGGCGTGAAGGCGGTCTACGAGAAATTCAAGGAGTACAAGCCGCGCTCCGAGCCGACCGACTGGCAGGCCGGCGGCAAGGTGGTGAAGGTCGACCGCGTCGAATGGATCACCATGCCCGATGCACAGACCGCAGTGAATGCGCTGCAGTCGGGTGACATCGACTTCATGGAGAACGGTCCCTACGACCTGCTGCCGGTCCTGGAGAAGGATCCGGAGCTGAAGATCGAAGTGCTGAACCCGCTGGGCTTCCAGACCTTCGGCCGCATGAACTTCCTCAACCCGCCCTTCGACAATCCGAAGATT
>NZ_JBIISY010000311.1:0-5991 GCF_044340795.1 Tardiphaga sp. | reverse complement strand
CCGAATATATTGAGGTTGAACTTGCCGCAGCGAATCTCGGCGTCATAACCGCTTGCCTCAACTGGCGTCTATCGTCACGCGAACTCAGCTATTGCATCGACCTTGTTTCCCCCAAACTCGTTATCGTAGAGACTGACCTGAAAAGCATTCTTGAAAATGGCGATCGGAATATACTCGAGATCGGACCACCGTACGAAGATCAATTGGCGCAGCAGATCGATCACGAGTGTCAGATTGTAGCCCAAGCAGAAGATGGCCTCGTGATCCTCTATACGAGCGGGACCACGGGGGTGCCAAAAGGCGCTGTCATCTCGCATCGCGCAATGATCGCGAGATCGTTGGTTTTCAGTTCCGAGCTTGCCATCTCAAATCGCGATAGCTTCGTAGCTTGGGCGCCAATGTTCCATATGGCATCTACCGATCATGCGATCTCGACATTGCTTCGCGGCGGTATCGTCGTAATGATCGACGGATTTCAGATCAAGCCGATGCTCGATGCTCTCTCCCATCATCAAATTGGATGGCTGGTTTTAATTCCGGGCATGGTCGAGGCCTTCGCTGCAGCGTTGAAGCAAGAAGGTACACTTGTTAAAGGTGTTCGCATTTGCGGAGCTATGGCCGACTTGGTTCCGCCTCATGCGATTGCTGAAGTCACCGAGCTATTACAGGCACCCTACCTTAATAGTTTCGGCGCAACCGAGACGGGGTTGCCTCCCGCAACGCGTGCGCTGATTGCTCCCGGAATTGTTCCGCAGCAGCTTCCGAAGCAACAAAATGCGTTTTGCCAGGTCAAATTGGTGGACCCTCTGGACCGCGAAGTTACGCAGGGCATGCCCGGTGAACTTGTCATGCGCGGTCCCACCTTGTTTTCCGGATATTGGCAAGCCGACGACGTGAACCAACGGGATTTCCGAAATGGATGGTTTCATATGGGCGATGTATTCCGCCGAAACGAAGATGGCACGCTCGAATTTGTCGATCGCGTCAAGTATCTGATTAAGTCCGGCGGTGAGAATGTCTATCCCGCCGAGATCGAGCGTGTTCTCATGAGTGACAGCCGCGTTGCGGAAGCCGCGGTTGTTCGAGCAGCAGACAATAGATGGGGAGAAGTCCCTGTCGCTTTTGTCGCCCGAAGCGATGACAGCGTGACCGAAGCGGATCTTGTGCGCCTTTGCCGACGCGAGCTTGCCGCCTACAAGTGTCCGCAACAATTCAAGTTTATCAATTTCTCTGAATTTCCGCGCTCGACCAGCGGCAAGGTCCAGCGCCACGAGCTCGAGGCCATGCTCACCAAGGCTGCCGCGGGAGGAAATGCATTTTGAGTGAAACTACGCTGCGCGGCAAAGTCGCGGTCATCGGCATCGGTATATCACCGGTCGGTAAAGTGCCAGGGCGAAGCCCTCTATGGCTGGCCGCCGACGCTTCCAAAAAAGCACTCGCCGATGCCGGCCTAGAGAAAAGTGTCGTCGATGGGGTACTGTCGTGTCACGCTTTCGCATCTCCATTTCATCGGTTTAGCGTAGCCCTGAGTGAGTATTTTGGCATTCAGCCGACATTCTCGAATACGTTGCAGGTATCGGGCGCAACGGCTGCAACGATGTTCAATATCGGCGCCGCTGCGATCCAAGGCGGTTTAGCGAAAGTCATTCTCTTGACGGCCGGTGATAGCTTGATGACAGGGTTAACGCCAGAGATGGCGTTACGCTCGATGACTGAAAGCCGTGACCAGCAATACGAAATGCCGTATGGGATTCCAGTAGCTAACACTTTTGCCATGACAGCTCATCGTCACATGCGGGAGTTCGGTACGACGGCGGAACAACTCGCTGAAGTCGCGGTGGTGTCGCGGCGGCACGCGTCACGCACGCCGGGCGCTCAGCAAACCGCGCCGATCACCATCGACGACGTATTGAATTCGGGTTGGGTCACCACACCCTATCACAAGCTTGATTGCTCGTTAATTTCAGATGGTGGAGCCGCATTCATCTTAACCTCCGCCGAGCACGCGAAGGAACTCGGTATTGTTAATCCAATTTATATCTTAGGCGGCGGCGAGTGCTACACGCACGAGCACATATTTCTGATGCCGTCGCTAACATCCACCGGCGCCGTCATGTCCAGCCGCAACGCTTACGCCATGGCAGGATATGGCCCCAAGGATATGCATATCGCCGGAATCTACGATTGTTTCACCGGTACGGTTATTATGATGCTGGAAGACTTGGGCTTTTGTCCAAAGGGGGAAGGCGGCCGTTTTGTCGCTGATGGCCATATGACCTATGGTGGTCAGATTCCATCTAATACTCACGGCGGGCTTCTGTCCTTTGCGCACCCAGGCATGCCAGGCTCGCTCTTTCATTTTTACGAGGTGATCGCGCAGCTGCGGGGACAGTGTGGTGAACGGCAGGTTGCTGGCGCACAGCTCGGGCTTGTCCACAGCTTGGGCGCAGGTTACGCGACAAACGCGACTACGGTTCTCGGTACGGAGAATGTGCTGTGACAGGCAATGACAGAGCCAGCGAAAAGCCGATCCCGTCGCCCGATGCGGACTCCGCGCAGTTGTGGCGGGGACTGCGCGAAGGCGTTTTGCTGCTGCAACATTGTGACAAATGCCGTCATGTCCAATATTACCAGCAAGGTATGTGCCGACAGTGCGGCGCCGAGGATATCAGGCATCGACCGGCATGCGGACGCGGCAAGGTCCATTCGTTCAGCGTCGTGCATCGCGCACCAGGCCCTGCCTTCAAGGACGACGTGCCTTATGCAGTCCTGCTGGTCGATCTCGAAGAGGGCCCACGAATGATCAGCACTTTTACAGGCGGGCCACCTGAAGACGTCACCTTCGATTTGAATGTCACGTTGGTGGTGGAGATTTCGGGGGACGGGACAGCTCTACCGCGCTTTCGCCGCTCGTAGAGCCGCCTCGATGCAGAAACCGATTAAAAACTACGTCAAAATTTCTAACAAGCGTTAGTTTCTAACGATTGTTAGATTGCGCGCAGGCGACGTTCTGCGTAGGATATTTTCTGAACTTGGAAAAGGAGCTTCATCATGGACTTCGATCTCACGCAGGAACAGCAACAGATCCTCGACTATGGAAACTCCATCGCGAAAAAGTTTGATCGGCGCTATTGGATGGATTGCGCTGACAAGCACCAATTCCCGGAGGCTCTGTACCAAAAAGTTGCCGACGATGGCTTCGTCGGAACGATGGTGCCGGAGGAGTACGGCGGTGCAGGTCAAGGCATGGTCGAAATGCACCTGTTCTTGGAGGGCCTCTCGAACAACGGAATTCCTCTTTTGAATTTAGTTGTCGGGGCGGCAATGAGCTTAGGATTCATAGCGAAACACGGTACAACGGCACAAAAGTCGCGCTATCTCCCCGATGCGTGCTCCGGCAAGACTCGTTTCTGCTTCGCGATCACGGAGCCTGATGCTGGTACTAACACGATCCGCACCAGCACGATTGCAACCAAGCGCGGGAATCGATTTTCCTTAAATGGTCAGAAAACATTCATCACCGACGCCGATGGAGCTGATTATGCGCTCGTTGTCGCTCGCACTAAGCTCCACACTGACGTTAGCAAGAAAACCGACGGCTTCACATTGTTCATTGTAGATCTCAAGTCTAAGGGACTTCAGAAGCAATACATTCCTGTCAGTATTCCGGCGCCGGAGACGCAATGGCAGCTATTCTTCGACGATGTAGATCTCGGACCGGAGGATGTTGTAGGCGAGATCGACCAAGGTTTCGGTATCTTGTTCAAGAGCCTCAATCCCGAACGAATTTTGGTTGGTTCAATCTGTTGCGGTCTTGGCCGGTATGCCCTCAACCGGGCTGTCGAGTACGCGCGAGAACGGAAGGTATTCAACAACGTTCCCATAGGCTCCTATCAAGGCCTTCAACACCCGCTGGCGGACGCGCGCACTGATATTGAAATGGCTTCTTTGATGACTTTGAAGGCGGCTTGGACTTTCGATCAGGGGCGCGAGGCTGGTGAGTTTTCGAACATGGCAAAGCTCGCCGCAGCGGATGCCGGCATCAAAGCTGTAGACACCGCAATTCAATGCCACGGAGGTAATGGCTTTACAAAAGAATATGGCATCTTTGACATCTATCCGATGGTGCGTCTGCTAAAAACCGCGCCACTTAACCGCGAGATGATCCTCAACTATATCGGCGAGCACGTGATGGGCTTGCCGCGCAGCTATTAGGTCAAACGCCGCATGGCTACTATGAAGTTAGATATTTCGACCACAAGCGACGAATTTCAGCGCAATCGCCAAGCTTATGAAGCTCGGATCGCTGATCTGCACGCTCGTCGCGCGGCGGCCACCATCGGCGGACCGGAGCGGGCTCGACGGCTGCATAAGGAGCGCAAGCAACTATTGCCGCGCGAGCGGATCACCGCACTTCTTGATCCTGGTTCACCGTTTTTAGAATTCTGCCAACTGGCCGGGGAAGGCCTGCATGACGGCGTTCCGCCTGGGGGTAGCATAATCACGGGCGTTGGCATTGTATCAGGCCGCGCCTGCATGATAATTGCAAATGATGCTACGGTTAAGGGTGGTACCTATTACGGCATAACGTGCAAAAAGCACGTCAGAGCCCAGCGCTTCGCATGGCAACATCGTTTGCCCTGCATTACTCTTGTGCAGTCTGGGGGCGCTAATCTGCCGGACCAACCAAACATATTTCCAGACGAAGGTCAGTTTGGATCAATTTTCTACAACCAGATCCGGATGTCCGCTGAGGGTATTCCGCAGATCGCAGTGGTACATGGTCCATCAACGGCTGGTGGCGCATATATTCCAGCGCTATGCGACGAGACCGTGATCGTGCGCAATCAGGGCGCAATGTTCCTCGGTGGACCGCAGCTCGTCTACGCAGCTACAAAAGAAGAGGTCGGTGTCGAAGCGCTTGGCGGAGGTGAGATGCATAGCCGCATCAGCGGCGTTACTGACCATCTAGCGGAAAGCGACAGTCACGCCATCGCTATTACCCGAGATATCGTTGCCCGACTCGGCGATGTCCCGCAGCAGAAATGGAGTACATCGTCGCCACTTCCGCCGCGCGCCGACCCTGCCGAAATTTACGGCCTCATCAGCGCTGACCCGAAGGTGCCGACAAACAATCGCGATGTGATCGCCCGTATTGTGGATGATAGTGAGTTCCACGAATTCAAGCCACTGTATGGAGAAACCCTGATCACTGGATTTGGTCGTATCATGGGCTTCGAAATCGGCATCCTGTGCAACAACGGCGTGCTGTTTTCCGAAAGCGCGCTAAAGGCAACTCACTTTATCGACCTCTGTTGCAAGCGCAAAATTCCCTTGCTGTTTATGGCGGACGTCACCGGTTTTATGGTCGGCCGGGAAGCGGAGGAAGGCGGCATTGCGAAGAATGGTGCCAAGATGATCACCGCGATGGCCAGTGCTAACGTGCCAAAATACACATTGATTATCGGCAACGCTTACGGTGCAGGGTATCTTTCGATGTGCGGTCGCGCGTTCCGGCCGAACGCGATGATGATGTGGCCTAACGGACGCTCAGCTATCATGGGCCCCGATCAGGCTGCCAACACGCTTGCGATGGTGAAGGACGAGACCCACAAGCGCGAGGGAACAAGTTGGACCGAAAGCGAGCGTGAAGCCTACCGCGCACCGGTTCGCGAAGAATTCGAAGGCTTCGCTAACGCGTACAACTTCGCCCGCAATACCTGGTGTGACATGGTGATTGACCCGCTCGAGACGCGAAATGTGATGGCGCTGCTACTCGACCTTGCGGGCCGCCTGCCGCAGAAGCACACGGATTTTGGCGTACTGCGGATGTGACGACAGAGGACTGATCGTGTTTAAAAAAATCCTGATTGCGAATCGTGGTGAGATTGCTTGCCGGATCGCGCGCTCCTGCCATAAGCTTGGCGTCGAAGTAGCCGGTGTTCACTCTTCGGTCGATGCCGGTTCGCTGCACGTCAAGACTATCGGGGA
>NZ_JBIISY010000310.1:0-6033 GCF_044340795.1 Tardiphaga sp. | reverse complement strand
GGAAGCCTGATTGCCCAGCCCCCCGTCCGTTCTTCGGATGCAGGTGAGCGTATTCACGCGCTGGCCATCGACCTCACCTTGAAGGGCTGGTGCGCTACCGAGAATGAAATTAATCGCATCACGAAAGAGGCTGAGCGCAAGCTGCTCGATTTTGCGTGCGATGAGATCAAGCGACACATGGATCGCGCCGCACCAGTTACGCAGTCTGCTGCAACCAGCAAACAGGTGCCGGCCTTCGGCATGATGAAAGCAAACGGTGATCTGTTGCCGTGCGCTGTCGCCGAAGAAGACGCGATCTATCATGTGTGCGCGCCCATGTTCGATGTGTCGGCCGAGTACGTTCGGGCCAAGCTCGAAGCGGCCGGTTGGCACACGGTGCGCGTTCAAATCTCGATAGATCCGACCGATCCCCTTGCTCGCAATGACCGCGGGAGCCCGTCCAATGGCTAAGCCGATCGAAGCCTGCCACATCTCGGTTGGCCTCCGTATCCGCATGATCCGCGAGACGCTGGGCCTCACCCAGGACGATCTCGCGAAGCGCGTCGGCCTTAAGCGGGTGTCCGTCACGAACACCGAGATCGGCCGTCAGCGCCTCCAGCTTGACGGCATCGAGCGCTACGCGACCGCGCTCGGAACGACCCCGAAACATCTCCTGAAAGGAATTTGGTGGTGAGCGAAACCGATTGCCAATGCCCGACTTGTGGCCGCCTTCACCGGCACCTTGGATCCCCTCCGCCATCTGTCATGGAGCAGATCGCCCGCGACATGCGGAGTGGCGACTTCCCGAAAAAGTCTGAGCAGACGCTAGCCGAGGAAGGCGCCGCCCGCAAAGATCAGCTCCGAATTCAGGCGCTTGGCGCGGCTATTTCGAGACGCGACTGGCATGCTGCTGAGCAAGCCTACAACGCCATCCGCGACGAGTTCGACGGACGCAAGGCTCCCGCGCTCACGGGCAAGGATGGGAGCGCTGCGTCATGATGGAGGGCATCGAATTCGGCGCCGGCTGCCATATCTCGACTGCTGCCCAGGTGCTGGTTGACGCGGCCGAGCAGCACGGAACGGCTGTCGGTTCATTCAACGACATTGAACTGATCGCTGAGCGCGGCACCACGGCTGATGAGATCGTCCGGTATTTCGCCGCCGAACAAGAGAGGCGATCACACGCTTACCGCAACTCCGCCGCGGGCAAGGCCGCCGAGGCGGAACGAGAGCAGCGGCGCCGCGACAGTCAGGCGACACATGATCGGTTGATGGCCGAGCTGCCACGCCTCAATATGCGCGATGCTGACGCTGTTCTGGCTTGGCTGGGACATATGCAGGGGTCGTCTGATCTCCGCGGTGTCATCGTCCGACGTGAAACGATCCTCAGCGCATTCGCGGCCGCTGGCTATCTGCCCGGCGTCAACTGCGGGGCTGACTATCGCGCGGACGATCGCGACAACGCACTTCGGTACCTGGTCGGACAAGCTCTATCCGGCTTGCATGAAGGTCCGGCAATCCACCCGATATTTCACAAGTTCGCCGATGAATGGCGCGCTCGGTTCATGCCGGCTCCATCGGTGATTGGGGATCAGAGCCAATGACCGCAGCCCTCGAAGCCGAATGGCAGTTGAGAGAATCGGGCCTCATCTCAGAGCAGGAGTGGCTCGACCGCTGCTACGCGATCATCTTCACCGCGGCGATCAAGCGCCGAACAGGGAGCCGCCCATGAGCACCGAGGCCGATATCGTCGAGAGGCTGGTTCAAGATCACCAGCAGCTCAGCAAAATGTCAGAGGCCGCACGCTTCGCTGGTCGGGAAACAGGCGTTCGCGTCAGAGACACGTCTGCCCTTCTTCAGGACCTGGACGGTGCGGTTGCCGAGATCACCAAGCTCCGCGCCGAACGCGACGCCGCCGCGCAGGACGACATGGTGCTGGTGCCAAAGGTCGCATTGCTATGGCTGAACGGCGAAGCGCCTGACGCTGACGGCAAATGGTTCGGCGAGCACGAAGACGAGGCGATCCGGACGCCACGGAAGCGCACGCCTGCTTACTGGTGGCGCTCGAAATTTCGCAGCATGGTGCCGAACTGGCCCAAGGCTCCGGCGGTGATTGCGACGGAGGGCGATAGCCAATGACCAACCACGCCTCAATTCTAGGATCGATCGGATGGCTGTGCTGGATCGCCGGGACCATACTTTTTGGCGGGTCGATTGGCGGCACTGACCGGACGCTGGCTGCAGCGATTTTCTGTGTAGCCGCAATCGGCGCTTTCGCAGCTCGCGCGGCATTCACTTCAAAGGAAGATGAGCATGAGCCGCAACGCTGAGGAACATGGCAATAGTCCGGAAGAAATCCAGGCACGCTGGCACAAGGGTAACCAGCGCCTTTTGACCATGCATGAGATGAAGCTTCGAGCCGGCGCGGCGCCACACAGCCGTCCACACGCCGGCTTGCCACCAGCCGGGCGGGAGCTGGCCGAAGAAATCCCGCCGTCAATTGTGATCCTGCAGGACGCGCTGCGGCAGCTCATCGACTACGTGAAGGATGGGTGCCCCGACGACTGTCGGTATCTCTGTATATCGGAGGCCGAGGAGGCTCTCGCGCTCACCTCTCAACCGCGCGGGAGCCAGGAATGACGCACCTTGGCCTAGCCCTCGCCGCTTACCAGCAGAAACACGACATCGAGAACCGCGTGATGGCGGCCGAGATCGGCATCTCGCAATCGACCCTTTCCCGCATCAAGGCCGGCACGATGCCAGACGCGCTCGGCTTCGCAAAAATCGTCTCTTGGCTAGGTTGGAACAGCATCATGAAACGCTACCCGAACGTTGTACAGATGACGCCTCAATGGACTCGCGGGCTGTGGGAGAATGGCGCCCAGACAGAGCTCCCCGATGGCCGCTGGGTGCCGGCTCGACCTGTCGGCTACCCGTCGCTCCGGTCGCGCATCTATGCCGCTTGGATGGTGCTGACCGGTCGCGCCGATGCATTGGTATGGCCCGGCCAATGAATATCCGCGTCACGCCGGGCGATTGCAGGACGGACCTGCAACAACACGCCCCCTTTGACATGCTACTCGCCGATCCGCCTTACGGCGATACGTCGCTCGCTTGGGACAAGCACTGCCAAGGTTGGATAGAGGCGGCCGTCGGTCTGCTTAAGCCCACAGGATCAATCTGGGTTTTTGGGTCTATGCGGTTTTTCCAAGATATGGGCGCTACCTTCCGCTCCGAAGGTCTTCGCTATGCTCAGGACGTCGTGTGGGAAAAGCACAACGGCAGCGGCTTTCATGCTGACCGGTTTAAGCGGGTCCATGAACATGCAACGCAATACTACCTGAAAGATGCGCCTTGGTCGTCGGTTTACAACGAGGTGCAGACGACCGCCGACGCCACTGCACGGACAGTGCGGCGAAAGAAGCGGCCTGCCCATACCGGCCACATCGAGGCCGCCCATTACACCTCTCAAGATGGGGGTCCTCGCTTGATGCGATCCGTTATTTATATGCCATCAATGCATGGTCGAGCGATCCACCCTACTGAAAAGCCGGTAGACTTGATCGAGATCCTGATCCGGACGTCATGCCCACCTGAGGGCATTGTCGGCGACATGTTCGCAGGGTCAGGTGCCGCAGGTGAGGCCGCCATGCGCGCTGGTCGTCGTTACGCCGGCTGTGAGATCGATGTGGACATGGCGCAAAAGGCAAACGACCGACTGTCGTCAATTTTGCCTCTGACCACTCCCGCACTGGTTCCGCAGCACCGCCAGCCCGAACCTGTAAGCGATCCTTACAAGTTGAACACCACCCAGGAGAAGACGTGATGGCAAAGACAGCAAAGCTGAAGGCGACACCAATTGAAGCCACCGGCTGGGTATTGATTTGTAAGGACGAAGCTTCCCCGGACTGGCACATCGCGTGGATGGACGTGTTTTCGCGCAAAAAGACCGCCATTGCCTTTGCCAAGGACAACAGATGGTCGCAGCCGTATCGCGCGGTGCGCGGCCGGCTCGCGGTCGATCTTCAGTAAGGAGCGCGGCGCTGCGGCAATCCGAAAGATTTTGCAGCGTTTCTCAGCTTAACGAAAACCCAATTTTGAGGCCCAAATGACACGCATCAAGTCTGACATAGATATCGCCCGTGAAGCTGCCCGCGCCGATACCGGATTCTGCAATCCGATGAAGAACAAGTTTGCCAACGAGGCGCGGCGTGATGCCATCTTCGACTTGGAAGACCGTGGCTATACGCGCGCCGAAGCCGAGCGCCTGATCAAGGATCAGGAATAGTCACCCACTCCCCCACAAACACCGCGCAACCCGCACTAGGATGACGACATGAGAAACGATCCGTACCAGAAGCGCGCACGAGAACTCTGCGTTGCCGCCGGCATCGAGCCGGAGAGCCGTGTTGGCGAAGGCCGTGGCCAACCCGCTTGGTGCACGTTCCGAGACGCAGCGCGAGCCGAGCATGTGGCGGCCGAACAGGCGGCAGTCGCCGCGGAGCTGGCGGCCAACACGATCGCGCCACAAGCCGAGAAGTACCAGAACAGCCCGCTCAAGGTCTTCGGTGCGCACGACGACAACACTATCTCTCAGATGCGCAACTGCATGTCGGTAGGCAATGCCGTGGCTGGCGTGATCTGCGCGGACGGTCACCTCGGATACGCGCAGCCGGTTGGCGGCGTGATTGCCTATGAGAAGCAGGTGAGCATTTCCGGCGTCGGCTTCGACATCGGCTGCGGGAATATGGCCGTCCGCCTCGATACCCCCTTCTCGGCGATCCAGCACCGCGTAGGAGACATCATCAAGGACATACATCGGGTCATTTCGTTCGGCGTCGGCAGGACCAATGACGAGCGCGTTGAGCACGAATTGTTCGATGACGCCGATGCTTGGCGCGAATCCGACATGGGCGAATATCGCCAGAAGGCGGTCAGCCAGCTCGGAACGGTTGGCTCCGGCAACCACTATGTTGACCTGATGCGCGACGAAGCTGGCTTTGTCTGGATCGGAGTGCACTTTGGTAGCCGTGGACTCGGCCACACCAGCGCGACCCGCTACCTCAAGGCGGCAGGCGGTAAGGACGGCATGAACGTCCCGCCGGCCGTTGTGGACGAGGATAGCGAGATTGGCCGGCGCTACATCGCCGCCATGGAGCTGGCTGGCCGCTACAGCTATGCCGGCCGAGAATGGGTCATCGAGCGCGTCCGTAAGATCATCGGCGGAACTGTTACCGATATGGTCCACAACCATCACAATTACGCCTGGCGCGAGAACCACGGCGGCAAGGATCTGTGGGTGGTACGCAAGGGCGCGACGCCAGCATTCCCCGGTCAGCGGGGCTTTGTCGGCGGCTCTATGGGTGACGACGCGGTGATTTTGGAGGGGGTCGATAGCGAGGAAGCCCGTGCTTCCCTGTATTCGACGGTGCACGGCGCCGGGCGCCTATTCGGCCGCAAGGAGGCAAAGCGCCGGTTCAATCGTGCGGAGATGGACGGGTGGCTGCATAGCCGCGGCGTCACACTCATCGGCGCCGATCTGGACGAAAGCCCTATGGCCTATCGGCGGCTGCCAGAGGTGCTGGCGCATCACTCCAACTCGACGCGAGTCCTGCACACGCTGCGGCCGTTCGCTGTGGCAATGGCCGGCGAGAACGAGTTCGACCCGTTCAAGGACTGACGCGATCAGCCCCCATCAGGAGACGACACCCATGGGCACCGTAATCTTAGGCCCCGCCGCCGCAGCTCAAACCGTGTGCCACGATGAGCAGCTGCGGATATGGGCTCACGACCAGGTACTGGCGGCTCTCTCGATGGGAGGCTACCTTCGAGATGATCTGAGCTATGATGATCGGATCGACATGGAGACAATGGTCATGCGCGAGATCAGGGGCATCGTGGAATCGGCTTTTGACCATCCTGAAGCCCGCACAATCCGCCGCACCTGAACGCTTCTGGAGTGAGATTGATGACCGATGACGAGCTGAAAGCGGCCATTCACGCAGCGCGAGGAATCGCCGGAAAAGTCGGCCCGATGCACGCCCTATGGGACAC